>JAEZBH010000166.1 GCA_023427285.1 Pseudomonadota bacterium | reverse complement strand
ATGTCGCCCAGGTGATCTTCGTCACCCAGGATGTCGGTCAGGACGGCAAATTCCTTGCCTTCCAGAATGAGGCCCATGGCGATGCCCGAAACCGGACGCAGCAGGGGCACGCCGGCATCCATCATCGACAGCGAACCGCCGCAGACAGTTGCCATGGACGAGGAACCGTTGGACTCGGTGATGTCAGACACCACGCGCAGGGTGTACGGGAAGGCGTCCTTGGCGGGCAGAACCGGACGCAGAGCGCGCCAGGCCAGCTTGCCGTGACCGACTTCGCGGCGGCCCTGGAAGCCGAAGCGACCCACTTCGCCGACCGAGTAGGACGGGAAGTTGTAGTGCAGCATGAAGTGCTCGTGGCGGGTGCCGTCGAGGCTGTCGATCATCTGCTCGTCGTCGCCGGTGCCCAGCGTCGTCGTCACGATCGCTTGGGTTTCGCCGCGGGTGAACAGCGCCGAACCGTGGGTACGCGGCAGCACCTGGGTCTGCACGTCGATCTGGCGCACGGTCTTGGTGTCGCGGCCGTCGATGCGCTTGCCGTCCTTCAGGATGGCGGTGCGAACGATGTCCTGCTCCAGCTTCTTCAGCAGCTTGCCGATGAGCTGTGTGCCGTGCTCTTCGCCCAGAGCCGCAACGGCCTTGGTCTTGGCAGCATCGATGAGCGCGCGGCGCTCCGACTTGGCGGTGATGGCGTAAGCGGCGCGCAGGTCGCCTTCCACCAGATCGCGCAGAGCCTTCTCGACAGCCGAGGTGTCCGGCTTTTCGGCCAGAACCCACGGTTCCTTGGCGGCGGCTTCAGCCAGGTCGATGATGGCGTCGATGACCGGGTGAGCGGCCTTCTGGCCGAACATCACAGCGCCGAGCATCACGTCTTCCGGCAGTTCCTTGGCTTCCGATTCAACCATCAGCACGGCGTCGCGGGTGCCCGAGACGACCAGATCAAGAGAAGACTCCTGGATCTGCTCGACGGTCGGGTTCAGCACGTATTCGCCGTTGATGTAGCCAACGCGAGCGCCGCCGATCGGGCCGAGGAACGGAATGCCCGACAGGGTGAGGGCAGCCGATGCGCCAACCATCGCCACGATGTCCGGATCGTTCTCGCCGTCGTAGGACATGGTCTGGCAGATCACGAGGACTTCGTTGTAGAAGCCTTCCGGGAACAGCGGGCGGATCGGGCGGTCGATCAGGCGCGAGATCAGGGTCTCACGCTCGGTCGGACGGCCTTCGCGCTTGAAGTAGCCGCCCGGAATCTTGCCGGCGGCGAAAAACTTTTCCTGGTAGTGGACGGTCAACGGAAAGAAGTCCTGACCTTCCTTGACGCTCTTGGCACCGACCACGGTGCAGAGAACGGCGGTTTCGCCGTAGGTGGCCAGTACGGCGCCATCAGCCTGACGAGCAATGCGGCCCGTCTCCAGAGTGAGCTTGCGCCCGCCCCAGATCACTTCTTTCTTGTGAATATCAAACATTGAATGTCTTTCTCATCCGCAACCGGGCCCTATTGCCCAGCCGCACAGCTAGGAGATGTATCGGGTGCAATTCCCGCAGGGCGCTGCTGATCAACGCCTGCGATCGTCCCGTGTGTCCGCCTGTGTGGGATACGTCATATCCATCGAGCGCGGCGGGAAACGCTCCGGCAAGGACTGTGCCTCAAGACGCAACAAACTCAAAGACCCATGAAGGGCCTGTTCGCCTGAAAATATACCCGGCTTATATGCAAGACGGGTGAATAAGCAAAAAGCGGGGAGGAAATCCGGCTCATGGCCGATTCCCTCCCCGCCTTTTAAAACTGCTTTTGGTTCCGAGCCTGCACTTAGCGGCGCAGACCCAGACGCTCGATCAGAGCCTGGTAGCGAGCAACGTCGCGCGACTTCACGTAGTCGAGCAGCTTGCGGCGCTTGTTGACCAGCATCAGAAGACCACGACGGGAGTGGTTGTCCTTCTTGTGGGTCTTGAAGTGCTCGGTGAGGTTGGCAATGCGCTCGGACAGGATCGCAACCTGCACTTCCGGCGAACCGGTGTCGTTGCCTGCGCGTGCGTAGTCAGCGATGATCGCCTGCTTCTTTTCAGCCGTAACCGACATCATGGTCTCCTTATCAAATCAGGTTTAACCCCCTCAGCACGCGAACCTGGCCTTCAACGGCCTCAACGATGGCAACGGGCGTTTGCCCATCCATCGCCATGTAGGTTCCCGGACGAAGGGAGGACCCGTCCAGCCTCTGACCCTGCCGCAGCAGGAGGGCTTCGCGGGGGGTGACCGCCAAAGCCGGGATGTCGTCCAGCCCTGCGGTCACAGGCAAAAATGCCTGTTCCGGTTGCTGCTCTTGAACGAGAGTCTCAAGATTGTCCAGCAGAATCGAGGTTTGCAGCTCGAACGGCCCCGCCTTGGTGCGGCGCAGGACCGATACGTATCCAACCGTCCCTAGAGCCCTGGCGATGTCCCGCGCGAGCGAGCGGATGTAGGTGCCCTTCGAGCAGAGGCACGAGAAGCTCACTTCGCGCTCGCCCATGCTCACCAGCTCCAGCTTGTGGATGGTGACGCGCCGGGATTGCAGTTCCACGTGTTCGCCCGCCCGCGCCAAGGCATAGGCGCGCTCGCCGTCCACCTTCAGGGCGGAGTAGATCGGCGGCACCTGGTCGATCTCGCCCAGAAAGCGGGGCAGCACGGCGGCAATGGCGGCTTCGCCCGGGATCACATCGGACGTTGCGATGACCTCGCCCTCGCCATCGTCGGTCGAGCGGGCCTCGCCGAAGCGCAGCGTGAAGTCATAGCCCTTGGTGGCGTCCAGAATATAGCCGGTCAGCTTGGTCGCCTCGCCCAGCGCGATCGGCAGAACGCCGGTGGCCAGCGGATCAAGCGTGCCGCCGTGGCCGATCTTCCAGCCCTTGGGCATGATGGGGCGCAAGATGCGCTTGCACGCAGCCACCACCTGACCGCTGCTCATGCCCAGCGGCTTGTCGATGTTCAGCCAGCCGTGGAGCTTGGCGGGGGCAGGGCTCGGTGCAGTCATGGCATACTCGGCATTGGT
>JAEZBH010000132.1 GCA_023427285.1 Pseudomonadota bacterium | reverse complement strand
AGGCGGTGCTGCGGGACCATGGATTGGAGCCGCAGGGGAACAGCCCTCTGTTCCAGCTGCTTGAGGTGGAGGAGGAGCGCGGCGGGGCCATCAGGCTCTTCGAGCATCTGGCCCGTCACGGCATTCTCACCCGTCCGTTCAGCTACAACCCCCGCTGGTTGCGGCTCGGCCTGCCTGCCAGCGTTGCGGATTATGCGCGGCTTGAGGCAGCGCTGACGGCCTGGCGCAAAGCATGACGGGCGTATCTCTGCCCTTGGTGGCTGTTGCAGCCCTTTTGCTCGACGCGAGCCTTGGCTGGCCGGATTGGCTGTACCGGCGCATCGGCCATCCGGTTGGGCTGTTCGCACGGGTGCTTACGTCCTGTGAGACCGCGTGGAACCGCCCGGATTTTGCCGAAGGAGCGCGGCGAGGGCTGGGGGTGCTTTGCGTTGCCATGCTCCTTGGCGTTGCCGGTGGCGGAGCCTGGCTGATCCAGACGTTGCTGGTGCAGTTCCTCGGCACCTGGGCCTGGCTTGCTGTTGCCGTACTGGCCTGGCCGGGGCTGGCGGTGCGCAGCCTGCACGATCATGTACTGCCGGTGGCGCGTGCACTGGCCGCGGGCGATCTGGAAGGCGCGCGGCGGGCAGTTGGCATGATCGTCGGGCGCGATCCGGAAACACTGGATGCGCCGGGCGTTGCCCGCGCGGCGGTCGAGAGCCTGGCCGAGAGTTTTTGCGACGGCGTGATGGCCCCGCTGTTCTGGCTGGCCGTGGCGGGCCTGCCGGGGCTGTGGGCCTACAAGGCGTTGAATACGGCGGACAGCCTCATCGGGCACAAGGAGCTGCGCTGGCGCGCGTTCGGCTGGGCGGCGGCGCGTCTGGATGATGCCGCAAATTACATTCCGGCGCGGCTGGCAGGGGTTCTGGTGTGTCTGGCAGCAGGCAGAGGTTGGCGGGTAATGTGGCGGGACAGCCGCAATCATGCCTCGCCCAATGCAGGCTGGCCGGAGGCGGCAATGGCCGGTGCGCTCGATCTCAAACTTGCAGGCCCGGTGGCTTATGACGGCGTGCGTCATGCAAAGCACTGGATCGGCAGTGGCCGTGCGGATCTGGGGAGCCAGGATATTGATGCCGCGCTGCGGCTGTATCGCCGGGCCTGCGGTTTGGCGGTGGTTCTGATCGGAGGGCTGGCATGGCTGCTGTGATGTTTCAGGGTACGGGCTCGGACGTGGGCAAGTCGGTGCTGGTGGCAGGGCTCTGCCGGGCGCTGGTCAATCGCGGCCTCAAGGTTCTTCCCTTCAAGCCGCAGAACATGTCGAACAATGCCGCAGTAACGGCAGACGGCGGCGAGATCGGCCGGGCACAGGCGTTGCAGGCGCAAGCCTGCCGGGTGTTGCCGACAGTTGACATGAACCCGGTGCTGCTGAAGCCGCAGGCGGACCGCACCTCGCAGCTTGTGGTGCATGGCCGGGTGCGCGGGCACTTGCGTGCAGGCAATTACCGGGAGGCGCGGGCCGCCCTGCTGGAAGAGGTGATGGCGAGCTTTACGCGGTTGCAGGCGCTCGCTGACATTGTGGTTGTGGAAGGCGCAGGCTCGCCCGCCGAGATCAACCTGCGCGCAGGGGACATCGCCAACATGGGGTTTGCCCGCGCTGCCGATGTGCCGGTTGTTCTGGTGGGCGATATCGACAGGGGGGGCGTCATCGCCTCGATTGTCGGCACGAAGACGGTTATCGATCCGGCCGATGCCCGGATGATCGCGGGCTTCTTCATCAACAAGTTCCGGGGCGACCCCGCGCTGTTCGAGGATGGCTACCGCCAGATCGAGGCGCTGTCCGGCTGGCGCGGCTTCGGGGTGGTGCCGTGGCTGGCCGAGGTGGCGCGCCTGCCGAGCGAGGATGCGGTGGTGCTGGAGCGCGCGCCGGTGGCAGCGAGTGGGGACAAGCCGCTGGTCATCGCCTGTCCGATCACGCCGCGCCTGTCCAACTTTGATGACCTTGATCCCTTAGCCCAGACCGAGGGCGTTGAGGTGCGCATGATCCGCCCCGGCACGCCGCTGCCGGTTGATGCAGACCTTGTGGTGCTGGCGGGCTCAAAAGCGACGATTGCCGACCTTGAATTCCTGCGGGCCGAAGGCTGGGATATCGACCTCTTGGCCCATGTGCGGCGTGGGGGGCGGGTGCTGGGCATCTGCGGTGGTTACCAGATGCTGGGCCGCACTATCGCTGACCCAAGCGGTGTTGAAGGTCCGGCGGGCAAGGTGAATGGCCTTGGGCTCTTGGCGGTCGACACGGTGCTGTCGGGCGCCAAGGCGCTGCGCGCCGTTGAAGGCACAGCGCTTGGTGCAGCGTTTGATGGCTATGAGATGCACATCGGCACGACCATCGGCCCTGACGCCGAACGGCCGCTGGTGCAAATGGATGATGGCAGACCGGATGGCGCCATGTCCGCAAACGGGCGGATCATGGGCACCTATGTGCATGGGGTGTTCAACAAGGCCGAGCAGCGGCGCGCATGGCTGCGGCTGCTGGGGAGCGACCATGCTGCGGGTGGGGCGGATCACACAGCCGTGGTGGATGAAGCGCTCGACGCCATTGCCGGGAAGATCGAGCAGCACATGGACGTGGACGCGCTGATTGCGCTGTCAGAGCGCGCCGGGAATTATCAGGGCAAGTAACAGCCCGGTCTCGCACAGCTCGATGCCTGCGCCGTGGCAATCGCCCGAGACGCCGCCCAGCTTGCGTTTGAGCCAGAAGCCCCACAGCACGAGCAGCCCCACGGTTGCCCAGAGTGCGGGAGCAATGAGAAGGGCAGGCACAAAAAGCCCAAACGCCCAAAGCGCAAGGCAGAGCGGACCAGCGCCCGCCCGAAACGTCGAGCCGAGCCCGGCGTGCAGGGGCGGGAGCCAGAGGGTCCACAGCAACGGCCCGACCCGGACCAGCGCCGGGATGAGCAACACCGCCAGCAGCAGGGAGGGGCGCGGGTTGGAGGCAAGCGCCACCTCGTGCAGCAGGATTGTCTTGGCCAGCAGTTGCAAGACCAGAGCGCTGACCCCAAGGCTGCCGATATGCGGATCCTTCATGACGGCGCGCAGCTTGTCCGGGTCGCCATGGCTTGCCGCCAGGCCATCCACCAGATCCCCAAGGCCATCCAGATGGAGCGCGCCTGTCACCCACACCCATGCGGCAACGCCGGCAAGGGCGGCAAGCCACGGGCTGATGAGACTGCCCAGCATAAATGCGAGAGCGACGGCGCTGCCGACGACAAGACCCGCCAGCGGGAACCAGCGGATGGCCGCCTGAAAGTCTGCGGCGGTGACGTCAAGCGCGGGCAGGGGCACGCGCGTCATGAACTGAATGGCCAGCATCGCCTGCTTCAGATGAAGCTTGATACCCGGGCGTGTCGGAGCGCTTGCTGTCACAGCCCATCCTCCACCCGAAAAAGCCCGGTCAGCTGGGCGGTGCGGGGCTGCGTCTCCCACAGGTTGAGGCGGACCAGAACCCCATAGGGCAGATCAACCGCCCAGCAGTGATCAAGCGTCCAGCCGAGGAGGATCGAAAGCGCAGCCCTTATGCTGCCGCCGTGAGCGACAATCAGCGTCGGCTGCGGCTCCAGCGCCTCCAGCGTCTTGCCCACGCGCAGGCGCAGATCCTGCCAGCGCTCCCCGCCCGGCGGTGGGTAGAGGTCCGGGTCCGTCTGGAACCGGGAGAGGCTGTCCTGGGGGAGTGCGTTCGGGGCCAGCCCGTCCCACAGGCCGAAGTTCACCTCGCGCCAGCGCGCATCATCCAGAACCGGCAGGGCGAGGTGCGTTTCAATGACCGCCGCCGTTTCCCGGCAGCGGGACAGGTCGGATGTGATGATCCGCTGGAGACCCTGTTGCGCCAGCCGCCCGGCTTGCGCCTCGGCTTCCTGCACCCCCTTGCCGGACAGCGGAGCGTTGGTCCAGCCGAGCAGCACACCGGTTTCAACCGGCGTGCCGTGGCGCAGCAGCCAGAGCGGCCAAGGGGCACAGGTGTCGACGGCCTTTGCGGTCATTCGGTTGGGTGGGCTACCCGCTGGCGCGGCGTAGCGCCCGCGAGAGCCTCCTTAATGATTGCCATTTGGTTATGAGTGGCGAGCGCGGCCCGGATCAGGAGGGCAGCAACAGCTGCGCCGCTGGCCTCGCCCAGCCGCATGTTCAGGTGCAGGAGGGGCGACAGACCGAAGTGCTTCAGCACCCGACCATGCCCCGGCTCTTCCGACTGATGCCCGGCTATGCAGTGATGAAGAATGTCAGGGTTCTGCGCGACAAGCGGCGCGATTGAGGCGCAGCAGATGAACCCGTCGAGCACGACCGGAATGCGCTTCAGTCGCGCCCCCAGCACAGCGCCCGCCATGGCGGCCAGTTCGCGTCCGCCGACACACGCCAGCAGGTCGAGCGCCGTGCGCGGTGTTTCGCGATGCCGCGCCATTGCTCGCTCGACCACATCGATCTTGCGCGCAACGCCCGCCATGTCGATGCCGGTGCCACGCCCGACCCATTC
>JAEZBH010000116.1 GCA_023427285.1 Pseudomonadota bacterium | reverse complement strand
GCCTAGAGGATCCAGGTTTCATGACAAAGCAGAGAATCCTGTTGGTGGATGACCACGAAGTGGTGCGTTTGGGCCTGCGCGCGCTGCTAGAGCACCACGCGCAGTTTGAAGTGGTGGGCGAGGCCTCGAACGCGAAAGAAGCGCTCGAGCAGGTGGGCCGCCTGCACCCCGATATCGTGTTGATGGATATCCGGCTTCCGGGCACCTCGGGCATCGAGGCGTGCGAAGAGGTGATCAAGCAGTACCCCGATACGCGCGTGGTGATGCTTACCTCGTATGCGGAGGACGAAATGCTGTTCTCGGCTATCCGCGCTGGCGCTTCGGGTTACATCCTCAAGCAGATTGGGGGAGAAGACCTGGTTCGCGCGCTCGAAGCGGTGGGGCGGGGTGAAGCACTGCTCGACCCGGCGGTGACCCAGCGCGTGTTCCAGGAAGTGCGCCGCGCGGTGAAGGAAGAAGAGGCCTCGGCCTTTGCCAATCTCAGCCAGCAGGAACGGCACGTGCTGCTGTTGGTCTCGGAAGGCAAAACCAACCGTGAGATCGCTAAAGCGCTGTTCTTGGGCGAAGGCACGGTACGCAACTATGTCTCCAGCATCCTGTCGAAGCTGGGCGTCAGCAACCGCGCCGAAGCGGCAGCCTACGCCGTGGAGCATAATCTCAAAGAGTACTTATAGCATTTGCGGATTAAAAAAGCAGCGTGCCTGGTGTGAAGCCGGGCACGTTTTGATTCTGGGGGCGAGGCGTTTCTTACACCCTTTCCACTTCGTAGTAAATCATCCCGCTGGGCGGTAAAACGTGGTGCAGCACCAGCACTCCATCGCAGTCGACTACCTCGTCTCGCCACAGCTCTGGCTCCGCGTCGGCTTTCAATGCTTCTACCTGCGCGGCGGTGAGATACTGCGGACTGCCCATGGCCTGCCATACGCGCAGCGCGGAGCCGTGCTCGCGGTCAACGCGCCAGGCACGCACCCGTGCCCGCCCATTGAACGGCGCCAGGCGGATCGTCTCGTCCTTCTCGGCTTCATCCAGGGCATAATCGCCGCCGTTAAAGTTCTCCTGGGCTACTTCGCAGAAGTTCCAGCTCAGCACGCGCAGGTCACCGGTGGAAGCGCGGGTCACAAAACAGGAGTCGTTTGACGGGAGCATTTCGTCGTACATGCGCGCCATAAAGCGGAAGGCGTGGTAAACCGGCTTTTTGATGCCGTGCATGTTCACCAGCCCATACTTGCCGCTGAACGGCGTTTCGCCGGGTCCCGATTCCTCGAAAATATCCGAGATGGCCCAAAGCATGTAGCGCTCCGCCAGCCCGGCTACATCACGGATGGTCTGGCAGACAAAGGCGCCGGTGAACTCGCTGTCTTTGCCAAAGCGGTCCTCGTGGATGGGTGAGACGTTCCACTCGGTGTAGTGAACTTCAATCTCAGGGAAGGTAGAGGCGCGCACCGTCTCGCGCGTTTTTGCTACGTCGCTCTGCATGGCTTTTTGCCCGCGCCACTGCACACGCCAATCGGCGGTGCCCAGCACCAGGGCAGCGTCGGCGCAGTAGTGGTGGGTGGAAAGGAAGTCGACCGGCACGTTCTGCGCGGCGCAGAAATCGAGCGTATCCTGCACCCACTTGTTGGCGGATGTGGCCGGGCCGCCCACCTTCAGGCGCGGATCAACGGCTTTGATGGCGTGCGCGGTGGCGGCGTAGAGCTTGAAGTAGTCGGCCTGATCGCCGGTGAAGAACCACGGCTTGAGGTCGGGCTCGTTCCACACTTCAAAGTACCAGGTCAGCACCTCGCTGATGCCGTAGCGTTCGATCAGGTGTGTGACGAAAGCGTGGATCAGTGCGCTCCAGGCTTCCATATCCTTGGGCATGGTCACGTTGGCGCGGTACTGGAAAACCGTCTCGGGACCACTGGCAAGCCCGGCGGGCATAAAGCCCAGCTCGATGTAGGGTTTGAGGCCGATGGAGAGCCAGAAATCGTAAATCTTGTCGAGGTTCTGGAAGTTGTAGCGCACTTCCCCTTCACCCCATGGCATCTGGTAAATGCCGACCAGATCGTGGAAGATACCGTGGCATCGCACCGAGCGGAAGCCAATTTCCTGCTGGATGAGGCGGGCGTGATCGCGCCAGTCTTCCCGCAGGGTCAGGTAGGCATGGCACGATCCGATGCCTTCGAGGAAGTAGCGGTTGTAGGGCGTGCCACTTTGGTCGAGAGATATATGCTGCTCTGATTGTGTTTGCTTCAAAGCAAACCTCCAGGGTTGGAATTATCGTAAAATGAATTGTACCGCAACAGGCTAGCCGCAGCCTGATTGTGTCGCCAGAACATTTGTGCTAGAATGATTTCAATGGAGTTTGCACGGTTGTAAGCAGGAAAGATGCGCAAATTCCGATAGAATGTGTAGAACAAAGGAAGCAGCCATGCGTCTACGCCGGTACCGGTCCAAATCAAACTTACCCCCGTTTGCCTTGCCCCGCGGTCCGCGAGCAGTGGGGCTGTTGTTGATGGTTGCGGGCGTGCTGGGGTTTTTCTTGAGCCGCCTGATTTTTGGCGAGCAGCTGCTGTGGATGCTGATCAGCACGCTGGTGACCTTTGGCGGGCTGGCAATCATCGTGCGGGCGAAGAAGAACCAACAGGCAGAGGCGGAAAATGGGGAGGCGTACTACGCCCAAGCCGAAACCCGCTCCCGGCCCGCGCGGCGGGCTTCTGCGTTTGGCGATTCCGTGGCTGCCCCGGCGCCGGTGCGCCCGCGCTATGCTTCCGCCGATTCACTGCCGCCGCTGGCCGCGCGGGTTACGCGTATCTTCCGCCAGCAGGGCGCGCAGGTGGCGGTGGAAACACAACGTGAAGACCGCTGTATTTTGCAGGTTACTTCGCCGCTGGGTGAAGTGTTCACCGCGATGGTTCTGGATGGCGCGGAGGCCGTGGATGCGGCGGACGTGCGCGCGCTGTATGCC
>JAEZBH010000035.1 GCA_023427285.1 Pseudomonadota bacterium | reverse complement strand
CGCCAAAATAAATTGGCCGGCGGCGCGGGGTGCGCGCCGGCCAATTCGGTTTCAGTGATGATAGGAAGGCGTCAGGCCATTAGGTCAGGACAGGCGCGGCGGGGTAACGCCAGCCCGCTCGCAGGCGTAATCGAGTAGGGAGGAGTAATCCTTGCTCGCATAGTCCGTGGCGCGAGCGCCGCCATAAACGGCATGGGCGGCGGCGCCGACCGGCAGGCCGATCCGCTGCTCGGCGGCGGCCGTCATGGCCAGCGTCATGTCCTTGAACGCCAGATCGATGGTGAAGCCCGGCTTGACGTCGCCCTTCAAGACCTTGTTGACCATCAGCGTGTGCAACTGGCCGTTCTGCGCGGTCGTTGCCGCGGTCACGTCGCGCATCGTCTCAACATCCAGCCCCAGCTTGGTGCCGAGTGCCAGGGATTCCGCGCACACCTGTGCAACGGTGAGCAGCAGGAAATTGTTGATGAGCTTCATGCGCGAGCCCATGCCCGGCGCGCCACAGCGGTGGATGGCCGTGCCCATGGCGTTCAGCAGCGGCTCGATGCGCGCGAACACGTCGTCATGCGCGCCAACCATGAACAGGGATTCACCGCGCTCTGCGTGCATGACGAGGCGACCAACCGGGCAATCCGCAAAGCCGATGCCCTTGTCCGCGCACGCACGGGCAATCCGGTCCGTGCCGTTTGCATCGATGGTGGACATGTCCATCAAGACGGCGGACGGGTCGATGTTGGCCAGAACGCCATCCGCACCCAGCACAACCGCTTCCACGTGCGGCGTTGCCGGCAGCATCGTGACGACCACTTCGACGCCCCGGCTTGCCTCTGCCACGCTGTTGGCGCGGGTGGCGCCCAGTGCGACCAGCGCGTCAATTTTCGCAGAGTCGACATCGTAGGCGACCAGCTCAAAGCCCTTGCGCTGAAGATTGGATGCCATCGGCAGGCCCATTGCCCCGAGGCCGATAAAACCAACTTTCGTACCCATGCGGTACGTCCTCCCCCTAATTCGCTTAAACCTTGGCTTAGATGACGCCGTGGTTGATGTAGCTGGTCTTCATTTCCGTGAAAAATTCGGCTGCGCCCTGACCCTGTTCGCGGCCGCCATAGCCTGAGGGCGGACGCCCGCCGAACGGCACGTGATAATCCACACCGGCGGTGGGCGCGTTGACTACAACCAGTCCGGCCTTGGAAGCTCTCCGGAACCGCTCGGCATGGGTCAGGTTGGTGGTGGCGATGCCGGAGGAGAGCGCCAGTTCGCAGTCGTTGGCAACTGCAATCGCCTCGTCCAGATCCTCCACCTTGATCACCCCGGCAACGGGGCCGAAGACCTCTTCCCGGTTCAGGGTCATGCTGTTGGTCGTGTTCAGGAACAGGGCCGGTGCGAGATAAAGGCCCGGCGTGCGTCCCTCAACCGGCGTGCCGCCAAAGGCGAGTTCCGCGCCTTCGGCCTTGGCCGCCGCAATGGCCTCCAGATTCTTGTTGAACTGAGGCTGGTTGGCCACGGGGCCGATTTGCGTGTCTGCATCCAGCGCGTGGCCGACACGCAGGCTCGACACTTCCTTCACCAGACGCTCGACGAAGGCGTCATAGATGCGGCGGGTGACGATGATCCGCTCCGAGCCGGTGCAGCGTTGCCCGGTCTGTCCCCAGGTGCCCTGGGCCGCCGCGCTGACGGCAACATCCAGATCAGCATCGTCCAGCACGACAAACGGGTTCTTGCCCCCCAGCTCAAGCTGAACCTTGGTCATGGTCGGGGCGGCAAGTTCAACGATCTTGCGGCCGGTCGGGGTTGCGCCGGTAAAGGAGACGGCATCCGCTCCGGAAATGAGCGTTGAGCCCAGAGCGCGACCATCGCCCATGACGAGATTGAAGACGCCCTTGGGCAGACCGACCTGCTCCAGAATTTCGGTGAGCAGGATGGCGCAGCCCGGCGTGAATTCCGAGGGCTTCAGCACCATAGTGTTGCCAAAAGCCAGTGCTGCGGCGGTTTTCCATGCGGGAATGGCAATGGGGAAGTTCCACGGCGTGATGGCTGATACGACGCCGACGGGCTCATAGCTGACCACCACATTGAGGCCGTCCCGCAACGACGGGTACCACTGGCCGGGATGACGCAGCACTTCGCCGGCATAGTAATGGAACACCTGTGCGGCGCGCACGGCCTCGCCAACGCCTTCGGCCAGCGTCTTGCCTTCTTCCCGTGACAGGAGAGTGCCGATGGTCTGGGCTTGCGCCTGTATGGCATCGCCCGCCTTGCGCAGCAGGTCAGCGCGCGCCTGCGGGTTGAAGCTGCGCCAGCCGGGCAGGGCGCGTCGGGCGGCATCGAGCGCTTCCTCGGCCAGATCGGGCGTGGACCCTGCATAGCGCCCGACAACTTCGTTCAGATCGGACGGGTTGATCGTCTCGCTGTAGTTGCCGGTATCGCGCCATTGGCCGTCAATATAGTTGCGACCTGTCATGTCAAACTCTCCGCAATGACACCTTGCGCCTTGAGTTGGGCAATCGTGTCGTCAGCCAATCCAAGACGCTCACGCAAAATCACGGCCGTATCTTCACCGGAACGCGGTGGGGCCCGCCGGTAATCCGCCGGCGTTTCCGAAAACTTGGCCGGATAACCCAGAACCTTGACGGGCGTGCCGTCAGACCGGGTCATGGTTTGGACGACCTCGCGCGCTTCAATGTGCGGATCGGCCAGAATTTCGGGAATTTCGTTGACCTTGCCGCCCGGCAGCTTGGCCTTCTCCATGGCGGCAATCAGATCAGCGGACGTCCAGCGCGCAATGGCCGGGCGCATTTCCGCCTGAAGCGCCTTCCGGTTGGCGTTGCGGGCCGCATTGTCCACAAAGCGCGGGTCGGTGCCAAGTTCGGGAAGGCCGATCAGGGCGCAGAAATCGCGGAACTGGCGATCGTTCCCCAGCGCCACCAGCACGTTGCCGTCCGAGCAGGCAAAATCCTGATAGGGCACGGTATTGGGGTGCTCGTTGCCAAGGCGGGTCGGGATCTTGCCGCCGTTCAGGTAGTTGGATGCCTGATTGACCAGAAGCGAGACGTTGGTGTCGAGCAGCGAGCAGTCGATATGCTGGCCAACGCCGGTGCTGTCGCGATGCCGGAGCGCCGCGAGAACGGAGATGGCGGCATAGAGCCCCGTCACCAGATCGCTGATCGGAATGCCAACTTTGATCGGGCCGCCGCCCGGCTCGCTGTCAGGGCGGCCGGTTACGCTCATCAGCCCGCTCATGCCCTGAATCAGAAAGTCATACCCGCCCCGGTCCTTGTAGGGGCCGGTCTGGCCGAACCCGGTGACAGAACAGTAGATGAGGCGCGGGTTGATCTCGCGCAGGCTGGCATAATCCAGCCCATATTTGGCAAGGCCGCCGACCCGGAAGTTCTCAACAACGATATCGCATTCGCGCGCAAGCGAGCGGATCAGCTCCGCGCCTTCGGGGTCTGCAATGTTGATCGCAAGGGAATACTTGTTTCTGTTGGCGCACAGATAATAGGCGGAATCGCGCGAGCCATCCTGAAGGAAGGGAGGACCCCAGCGGCGGGTGTCGTCTCCCTGTCCGGGCTGCTCGATTTTGTACACCTCTGCCCCCAGATCGCCAAAGATCTGGGTGCTCCATGGGCCAGCCAACACGCGGGAGAGATCAAGAACCTTGATCCCCGCCAGCGGTCCGGTTGGGTGCTCTGCCATGACGTCGTCCTGTTGTGCTTACTGACCGGTGAAGTTCGGCGCGCGCTTCTCAAGGAAAGCAGCAACGGCCTCGTCGTGGTCGCGGGTGTGGTGGGCGAGCGCCTGATAGGCGGCGGACAATTCCAGCAGCGGGGCCAGCTTCATGTCCTGCCCTTCGCGCAGCAGGCGTTTGGCCAGCCGCGTGGCATGGCCCGGATTGGCGGCGATACGATGGGCAATGTCCTGAGCGCGCGGCAGCAGCTGTTCAGCGGGAACAACCTCCGTCACGAGGCCGTAGGCAAGGGCCGTTGCCGCATCGATGGTGTCGCCGGTCAGGGTCATGAGCGATGCCTTGGCCATGCCGATTACGCGCGGCAGCAGCCATGCGCCGCCGTCGCCCGGCACGATGCCGAGTTTGACGAAGCTTTCCGCAAAGATGGCATTTTCAGAGGCAATGCGGATATCGCACATGCAGGCCAGATCCAGACCCGCGCCAATGGCCGGGCCATTGACGGCGGCAACCACCGGCACTTCCAGCTCATAAAGCGCCAGCGGAATGCGCTGGATGCCACGACGGTAATTGTTGCGGATTTCATAGGGCGAGCCCGCGAACGACTGCTCCTTGTCGCGCATGTGCTTGACGTTGCCGCCCGCCGAAAACGCGGTGCCAGCGCCGGTCAGAACAATGGCGCGGATGGTGGTGTCGGCGGCGGCCTCCCGGCAGAAGGCCTCGATCTCATCGACCCGGGCGGCATCGGAAATTGCGTTGCGCTCTTGCGGGCGGTTCAGCGTCACTGTGACGACACCGCCATCGCGTTCGATAATGAGAAACGGATCCACTGGCGAAAACTCCCCGGTCTTTATGAACGTGGCAGGCCCGCACGAGATAAGGGCGGTGCCACGAAACATCGTGGGGAATGGCAATGCCTTCCCCATCTTCTGGAGCTTATAGAACTATACAGAATGGCGGAGGTCTTATAATATTAAATAATACGAAACCGATAGCGGATGTGTATCGTGGATCTGCGCCAGCTTCACTACTTCACCGTGCTTGCGGAAACCCTGAACTTTCATCGGGCGGCAGAGAGGCTGAACATGTCACAGCCGCCGCTGACGGTGGCGATCCGCAAGCTGGAAGAGGACCTGGGCGTTCCCCTGTTCGTGCGCAGCCCCCGAGGCGTGACGCTGACCGCTGCGGGAGAGGCCGCACTTGAATCCGCCCGGGCCACGCTCGCACACGCATCCCAAATCCGGCAGACAGCCCGAGAAGGGGCGCTGGGTGAGAGGGGCCGGCTTCAGGTCGGGTTTGTCGGTTCGGCGATCTATGAACTGCTGCCGCGATTGATTCCGGCGTATCGGCGGCGCTACCCCAAGGTTGATCTGGTTCTGGAGGAGAGCACCAGCATCGATATTGCGCGCAAGCTGCGCTCGCATCAGCTGGATGTCGGTCTGGTGCGTCTGCCGCTTCTGGACATGTCCGGGCTGGATACGCAGGTGACCGAGGTGGATGAACTGGTGGTTGCCGTGCCGACGGCCAGTGTTTTTGCGCAGCGCGGGTCACTCGCGCTGTCGCAATTGGCCGGGGAACCCTTTATCATCTTCTCCCGCATCAGCGTGCTCTCCACCGTTATTC
>JAEZBH010000022.1 GCA_023427285.1 Pseudomonadota bacterium | reverse complement strand
TGATCCACGTCCACCATCAGCAGCGACAGCGGCACGGTGTTGGTATTGGCCAAGCTGATCTCGCGGCCAAGCAGTGCCGGCAGGAACCGGCGGTTGAGCGTGCGGGTGAGCGGGTCGCGCCCGTTCTCCACAGAGGCGGCGGCCTGAAACAGTGTGCCGAGCAGGTATTTGATTTCCTCAACCTGCGTCTTCAGCTTCGTAATCAGCTGGGGAAGGTCAGGCCCGCCCGCAGCCTCGCCGATGGCAGGCAGGAGTTTGGCGTCGATGGCCAGCATGGAGGTTTCGATTTGCTTCAGCAGGTCAGAGCCGGCGAACAGGTGGCGGGCCCGGTGGCGCACCCAGAGGCCGAAGGGCGAGGCGGAAAGGGTGTCGCGCCCGCTGTAGGCGGCGTCCGCCAGCAGGCTGAACAGCACGCTCTGGCTCCATTCCATGAGCGCGGCGCGCTGGCTCTCCCGCTCAAGGTCAACGTCTTCGCCCAGCGCCAGATGGCGGTAGGCCTCGTTTTCCTTGATGTTCTCGCGCGCATTGGTGTCGTAGGCCGAACTCATGATCCGAACGGCGTGATCCATTAGCTCGTTCAGGAGAATCAGGCTCTTCCCCAGCGAGGCCGCGTCTGTGCAGTTGGCCATGATCCGCCGGGAGATCTCGGTTTTGAGCAGGGTTGCGCCTGCCATGACCAGATGGTTGGGAATGTTGATCCTGGCATGCACCTCGCCGATGCGCAGCTGAAGCTGCTCGAACTCAGCCGAGCGCTCCATGGGATCGATGTTGATCAGGCCGAGCAGCCAGTTGCGCAAGGCACCGGACAGCCGCTCCTGCACCACGGAATGGGACAGGAAGGCGGCGCTGGCCTCATGATGCAGAAAGACGTCGTAAAATACCGATACGAGGGACGCCGTATCGTGCTCGATGGCGGCGGTGATCTGCGCGCGTGCAGAGGCTTTTTCGGCAGCGCAGGCCGACTCCCAACGGCTCAATCCAAGCGGGGCAACCAGGGTCACGGGCGCACCTGATTGCAATAATCCGTGTGGATGGTGCGGATCGTGCGAAATTCAGAGGACGAGGGGAGTGGGGGACGTTTCGTAACTGCCATGATTATCACCGCAACGCAAAATCACATTGGCCATTAGCTGCGTGGGCCAAGGCGTGCTCGTACTCATTTACACAAGGTGCCGCAACGCTTCTACCGAAAGGTTATAAATCTGTTAATCATGAATAAATGGTTAACCAACCTGCTCGAGCGGGCAAAGTGCATTCTTTTGGATTATGTTTTCTACCAGCGTTTATGTTTTAGGCTAAACATTCAGCTTTGCGGTTTCATTTATTTCTATGGTTCTTTCTCGTAGAGGGCTCAGCCCGTGTTGCGCAGTCCGGCTGCTATGCCGTTGATGGTCAGGTGAATACCCTCGCGAATGCCCGGCGAGTCTTCTCCCGCGCGGCGACGGCGGATCAACTCCACCTGCAAGCTGTTGAGCGGTTCGATATAGGGCAGGCGCAGGCGAATGGCGTGCTGGGTGTCTGGGCTATGATCCAACAGGTTGCTCTGTTCGGTCAGGGCGAGCAGGGCATCGTGGGTGCGCTGCCATTCTTCCTGAATTCTGCCGAACACCTGGGTGCGTAAATCAGCATCAGGCACCAGTGCGGCATAATCAGCCGCAACCGCCATGTCCGACTTGGCGAGCACCATTTCCAGGTTGGACAGCGCTGCGCGGAAGAAGGGCCAGGCGGCTGTCATTTCCTTCAGAATAGAGGGATCGGCACAGGTGGAAAGTGCCGTGCCGACGCCGTACCAGCCCGGCAGCATGATGCGCGCCTGCGCCCACGAAAATACCCACGGTATGGCGCGCAAATCCTCGATTGCGGGCGAGGCGGTGCGACTGGCCGGGCGCGAGCCGATCTTGAGTTCGGATATTTCTGTAATGGGCGTCGCGGCGCGGAAGAAATCGGTAAAGCCGGGCGTGTCGTACACAAGGGCGCGATAGGCGTGAAAGGCGGCATCGCTCATGGCGGCAAGCGCCGCGCTGAAGCGGGCAAGGTTCTCGCCCAGATCAGGCGGGTCGAGGGTGGCAAGCAGGCTTGCCGCTGTCATGGACTCAAGGCTGGCGGTGCCAATGGCCGGGTTGCCGTACTTGGCGGCGATGACTTCGCCCTGCTCGGTGATGCGGATGCGCGCGCCAACCGTGCCTGCGGGCTGGGCGCGAATGGCGGCAAAGGCGGAGCCGCCGCCGCGCCCCACCGCCCCGCCCCGGCCATGGAACAGCTGGAGCCGTAAATTGTGGCGCTGGAGCACATCCACCAGAGCGCTTGCGGCCTGATGCAGTGACCATATGGAGGTGAGATAGCCGCCATCCTTGTTGCTGTCGGAGTAGCCGATCATCACTTCCTGAATGGCATCGCCCGCATGGGAGAGGGCGGATATTTCCGGCAGGCCAAGGAACCGGTCCATAATGGCCGGGCCATTGTGCAGATCAGCGATCGTCTCGAACAGGGGAACGGCCATGACGGGGCAGCGCGGCGGCGCGCCGGGGCGATACAGCCCGACCTCTTTCAGCAGCACATAAACCTCCAGCAGGTTGGAGACGCCGCTGGTTTTGGAGACGATATACTGTTTGACGCAGGCCGGGCCGTAGCGGACGTGGGCATCGGCCAGCGTGCGCAGGATCTCCAGCTCCTTCTCGGTTTCCTCTGAATAGTCCTGATACGGATTGTACAGCAGGCGCGGGTGCCCAAGTTCTTCTTGAAGGCAACGGATGCGCGCGTCTTCCTCCAGCGCCGCATAGTCCGCCTCAACGCCCGCCTGGCGCAGGAGTTCGCCGACCACGCGAACATGCACATCCGCATTCTGGCGCAAATCGAGCGTGGCCAGATGAAAGCCGAACGTCTGCACGGCAGAGATCAGGGTGTCCAGCCGCCGAATATCCAGCGGGGCGGGGCCTGAGGCCAGAGAGGCGCGAACGATGCGCAGGTCCGTCAGGAAATCTTCGGCGCTCTCGTAAGCGGGGGCCGGGAAAGAAGCGCGGCGCGGCGGCAGGTCTTCGGCCAATGCCACATAGCTGGCGGCAAGTCTTGCATACATGCCGCTGAGCGCCCGTCGATAAGGCTCGTCGGCCCGGTGGGGCGAGTTGTCCCCGCTCGTCTCGGCCAGATGCCGCAGGTCCGGCGTGACGGCAATGAGCGTGTCTGAAAGGGATAATGTGCCCCCCAGCGCATGCACTTCGTCAAGGTAATGGCCAAGCGCCGTGCGGGCCTGATGACGCAGGGCATAGCGAAGGGTGGCGGCCGAGACGTTGGGGTTGCCGTCCCTGTCGCCGCCGATCCAGCTGCCGATGCGCAGGAAAGCAGGCAGGGAGCGGTTGCCGAGCAGCGCCTGCCATTGCAGGTGCAGGCGCGGCAACACGTGCAGAAAAGTGGTGCGGAAATAGGACAGCGCATTGTCGATTTCATCTGCAACCGTAATGCGCACGGCGCGAAGCGGGCGCGTGTTCCACAAAATGGCAATTTCGCGGGCCAGATCCGCCTCAAGTTCCGCGCGCAGGGCAGGGTCGCTCTCACGGTCCTGCAAGGTCATGATGCGGGTAATGGCATGTTCCCGGTCGATAACGCTTTTGCGCCTGACTTCGGTGGGGTGGGCGGTCAGAACGGGGGCGATCAGCGCCTGATCCAGCGTGGCGGTAATATCCGCAAGCGCTACGCCCTTGGCCTGCAAGGCGATGACGGCCTTCTCCAGCGTGTCTGGCCGCCTATCTTCATTGATTTGCAGGGCGGCACGGGCGGCCTGACGATCTTCCGCCAGATTGGACAAAAGCGAGAAGCACAGGAAGCCGCGCACGAAATTCAGCATGTCCTCAAGGCTGAGGGCGTTGAGGCGGGCGGCAAGCGCGGCATCCTGCTCTGGGCCGGGGGTGCGGTGCGCCTCGATCGAGGCGCGGCGGATGGCCTCGGTCTGATCGAACAGGTGCTGGCCATTAAAGGTGCGAATAACATCGCCAAGCAGGCGGCCAAGGTGCCGCACGTCTTCCCGGGCGCTGGCGGAAGGCGTTGAAGCCGGAGAAGAAGCGGATCGGGACATAGGGCATATCTCCGCCAGAACGTTCTGTTGCGCACAGCCAATCTGCCGCAGCCAATCTGCCGCAGGATGACTGGCCTGCGGCGGATCGTTCTGGCCGAGAAGGCTGTTCGGCCAGATGCCGGGGTAACGCCGCAGCAAGGGTCTGGGCTTCCGGTGGCGGAGGCAAGAGCTATATTTCAGGCAGAAACTCTCAACGGGTTGGCAAAAGGAGCCTTCGCCATGACGCGCACTGACAGTCTTATCGTTGCTTGTCCCAGCTGTTCCGCGCTGAACCGGGTGCCTGCCGCCCGGCTGGGGGATGGGGGCACCTGCGGCAAGTGCGGCAAGCCGCTGTTCATGGGCAAGCCGGTGGTGTTGACGGCTGCCACATATGACAAACATGCCGTCTCCAGCGATATTCCGCTGTTGATCGATTTCTGGGCGGCGTGGTGCGGCCCCTGCCGACAGATGGCCCCGAATTTTGAGGCCGCCGCCGCGCAGCTTGAGCCGCATCTGCGGCTGGGCAAGCTGGATACGGAGGCGGAACAGGCTCTGGCCTCGCGCTTCAATATTCGCAGCATTCCAACCTTGGCGCTGGTGCATAAGGGGCGCGAGATCGCCCGCACCTCCGGCGCGCTGCCGCTGCCTGCTATCGTGCAGTGGGCGCAGGCCGCTCTTCAGTCTGTGAAGCGCTGAGGCGGCGCTCCTAGTCAATAATAAATAATACTTTTTATGTCCGCATCAATTTTGTCGGAAACAAAATGCCAATGAACTAGGAATTATTGCGATTAATGGGTGACATGATTCATAATAAAAAAATATAATAATGTGATTGTCTGGGAGTTAATGTATTTTTAATGCGAAGGGTATTTATCTGGATAAGATGAATTATCGTGATTCGATCAGGAAGTAAGCGTGAGGCGTACCCCGTGATGACATTGGATACCTCTATTATCGATGCTATTGGCATCAATGTCATGTTGGCCGATAAAGATTTGAATATTATTCATATGAATCCGGCCGCACTTGCTCTGATGCATGAAGCAGAGAATGATCTGCGCAAGGAGCTTCCCCACTTCACGGCGGATCGTCTGGTCGGACAGAATATCGACGTATTTCATAAGAACCCGCAACATCAGCGTTATTTGCTCGGTCATTTGACGAGCCGTTACTCTGCGACGATCAGAGTGGGTGAGCGCGCGTTCGACCTGCGCGTCTCCCCAATTGATATCGGTTATGTCGTGGAATGGCAGGATGCCCGCGCTCGGCTGCTCAATCTGGATTATGAAGCGCAGATCACGGCCATTGGCCGCTCGCAATCAATTATCGAATTCGGGCTGGACCGGCGCATCACCAGCGTAAACGATAATTTTTTGAAGTTGGTTGGCTACGACCGGGAAGCGGTCATCGGCAAACTTTACGGCTGGTTTCTTGACGCGGAGTTCACCGCGTCTTTCGAGTATGAAGAACTCTGGCGCAAGCTGAATGCCGGCCAGTTCGTGAGCGGCCAGTACAAGATTAACGGTCAAGGCGGGCGTACCGCGTGGCTGGAGGCCAGCTTCAATCCTATTCTGGATCATCAGGGGCGTATCACCAAGTTCGTCGCTTTTGCGATGGATGTCACCCAGCAGATCAGGCTGCTGGGCGATCTGAAGGTCCTGATCGATCAGAATTTCGGTGAACTGGACACCCTGCTTGACGGTCTGAGCGGACAGGCGGGCGAGGCGGCATCTGCGGCGCAGGAAACGTCTCATGGCGTGGCGACCGTGGCCGCGGCGTCTGAGGAGTTCGTCGCCTCCATTCAGGAAATCTCGCGCAGCATGTATGAATCCCTCTCGGCCACCGAGCGCGCGGTTGGACAGGCGGAAGCGGCTGAACTCAGCACCAGCCTGCTCACGATGACCGTCAAGTCGATGGACGGGGTTGTGGGGATGATCCGCAGGGTTGCCAACCAGATCAACCTTCTGGCGCTGAACGCGGCGATCGAGGCCGCTCACGCGGGCGATGCGGGGCGCGGCTTTGCTGTCGTGGCGCAAGAGGTCAAGAGCCTTGCGGCGCAGGCGGCCAAGGCAACCGAGGAAATTTCGGCGGAAATTCGAAAGGTGCAGGAGACGACCGGCGAGGTGGCCACGGCGCTGGGCGCGATCAGCATGGCCATTACCACGGTGAAGGAGAACGTGGCGACGACCTCCTCTGCGCTGGAAGAACAGAACGCTGTGTCTCAGTCGATGGCAGCAAATATGTGTACCTCGGCACAGGCGGTCGATACCGTGACGACCAACGTGCATTCCATTGCCGGAGGCGTGAAGCAGGCAGCCGATGCGCTGGAGCGCACGCGCACTGCCGCCAAGGTGCTGGTGCACTAAAATAAGACAAGGTGAGGGCAGGGCCAAAGCGCCGTGCCCTCACGTGACTGCCGTGCCCCGTTGGTGGTGACGGTCAGGCGGCGGGCCGCTGTCCGCCGCACAGAATATCGGTAATGAGTTCCGTATCGCAGTATTCTGTCCAGCGGGTGATCTTGCCGTCGCGCAGTTGGGCGAGGAAGTGATACTTGTTGTTGTATATCTTGCCCGAGACATGACGGCCAAGAGACTCAGCCTCCACCGCAACGCGATCGCCCTCGGCGGTCATGCCATGGATGGTGAAGGTGATGCCCTCGGGGAAAATTTCAAAAATATGTCCGGCGGCGGCGGCCACCTGCTCGCGGGTGTAGGTGCCTGAAATAAGCGTGCGGCCCATGGTCTGGAGAATGCCGTCTTCGGCATAGGCGGCCACGATGCGCTCTACGTCGCCCGCGCTGGTGGCCTCCATAAAGTCGCGGATGATGCGCTTGTTTTCTTCAATGCCCATAATGATGCCTCCCCTGATTATTTGGGCGCAAGGAAGCGCTTCATCTGTTGCAGAAGCGCGGCCTCTTGCGCCTGCCCGCCCGGCTCCAGTTCCAGCTCGATCAGGCCAGTGTAGCCCGCGTTTTCAAGTGCGCTGAAAATGGCGGGCCAGTCCAGCACGCCGGAGCCGGGCGCAAGGCGGCCAGGTTTGTTGTCGCCGGGTACGTCTGCCGCCTGCACCATGCCGATTTTGCCTTGGCTGTGGGCAATAGCCGCCAAAACATCTTCACCCAAAAGCGCCAAGTGGCCGATGTCGAAATTCAGCTGCACGTTGGGATGGTCGGCAAGCTCAATGACCGTCAGCGCGTCCTCGAACCGTTCAATGAGCACGCCCGGAGCAAACGCCGGGTGACAGGTCTCAACGCACAGCACGATGCCATGCTCGGCAGTGCGGTCAGCGGCGAAGCGCAGGTTCTCCGCCATGGTGCGAAGCTGGTCGGCGTGGGGCGCATCGCTGCGGCCCGTCACGACGGACAGGGTGCAACTGCCGCTGCGACCGGCAGCGGCAAGGCTGGCACCCAGCGCCTCATTGAGCGCGGCGCGAGCGGTGGGGCCGGATGTGTTCCATGTCGGCTGGTTCCAGTTCAGCGGATCATGCACGAAAGACGCCATTGCCAGCTCGTGCTGGCGCAGCAGGGCGCCAAGGCGGGCCTGCATATCAGGCTCCCGCAAAACCAGATAATTGTCGCTGACGCCCGCAAAGCCGTGTCGCGCAAGAAACGCGGTCTGGCTGGCCGCATCGCTGTCCGCGCTGTGGCGGAACAGGGGCTTGTCAGGCCCCAGAACCCCCAGATGCCCGGCCAGGCGCGGCATCAGGCCAGTGCCTTCAGGAACGGCAGGATGGCGGCGTTGAAGCCTTCAGGGTCTTCCTGCTGCACCATATGACCCGCGCCTTCGAGCGCGATGATCTCGCGCAGGCCCGGCACGCGGCGGCGCATCCGCTCCTCCCAGTCGGCGAAGAAGCCGAACGAGGGGTCCTTGTCGCCATAAACGAACAGGGTGGGCACAGTCACATCCGTGTCTGCCCATTTGAGGCCGTCCACCCAGTTGGCATCTGCCGTGCGGTAGGAGTTGAGACCGCCGATGAAGCGGCGCATCACGTCCGGGTGATCGTAGCCGTCAACGAAGGTCTGGAACTCGGCCTCGCTCATCCATTTCCACGGCAGGCTTTGCGCGGGCGGCAGGGCATCCAGATAGCCGCTGCCTGCGGAGGACACGGCCTTCCACGCCCAGAGGTTCCCCTCGGAACTCAGCGACCAGAAGCTGCGGCGCAGGTACTCGGCGATATTGTTGCCCAGCTCCCGCTCGGCGGGGCCGACAGACTGGAAATAGTGGAAGTGAACGAAGTGATCCGTCGCCATGGCGGCGAACCGCTCGCTCGGCAGCCGGTCCGGGTGGGCGGATTCCGGCGGGGTTGGATCAGACGGGTTCAGGATGGATTTGCTGCCGAGCAGGGCGCGGCCCGCAAGGTCATAGTCATAGGGAATGGTGGCAACAAGGCCGCGAACGCGCTCCGGGCTGCGGGCGGCCATGTTCCAGGCATATTGCGCGCCGAAGTCCTGACCCAGAATGAACGCCTGTTCCGCGCCGTAAAAATCGAGAATGCGCAGCAGGTATTCCTGCATCTTGCTGGCGGTGTAGAATTCCTGCTCAAGCGGCCGATCGCTGCCGCCATAGCCGGGGCTGTCAATGGCAACGGCCCGGAAACCGGCCTTTGCCAACGGCAGCATCTGGTGACGCCAGGAATAGGCCAGGCCGGGAAATCCGTGGACCATCAGCACCAGCGGGCCGTCGCCTGCTTCCACCGCGCGAATGGTCAAATCCCCGACGTCGATACGCCGCTCAACTACCTCGGTCATGAACCCCGTTACTCCCGTTTTGTTATTATCTCCGTTATAGGGGACTATGCGTCCTTTATCAGCTGGCGAAACTGCAAGGATGGGTGCGCGTCCATCGGGCGGGTGCAACAGAAAAGCCCCCCGGAGCGAACTCCGGAGGGCTTGTTCAGATTCCGAAAGCCGGTTGAGGCTTATTCGAATTCGATGATGACGGCATCAACGGCCAGGCTGTCGCCCTTCTTGGCGTTGATGGACTTCACCACGGCGGTCTTTTCGGCGCGCAGGATGTTTTCCATCTTCATCGCCTCGATGACGGCCAGCGCTTGCCCTGCTTCCACCTTCTGGCCGACTTCGGCGTCGATGGAGACGACGAGACCCGGCATCGGGCAGAGCAGGAAGCGGGACATGTCCGGTGCTTCCTTCTCGATCATGTGACCGGCCAGTTCAGCCGCGCGCGGCGTGTAGGCGATTACATGGTGCGCCGAGCCCTGATGGCCGAGCTGATAGCCGAGCGAGCGGCGGTCAACTTCGACGAACACGGAAACACCATTCAGGGTTGCACGGAACACGGTGTCAACCGGCGTCCAGTCGGTGTCGACGCGGATAGCCTTGTCGCCGATGTGAACGACATAGCCGTCGCCGTTGTCCTCAACGCGAACCGGGGTCTGTTCCTTATCGACAGCGACCACCCAGTCCTGACCGTAGTGCGCGCCTTCGCCGTTCAGCTGACCGTCGATGAGGCCCTCGCGCTCCTTCTCGATCACGTTCATGATCGCAGCGGCAACCACCAGACGCTCGCGCTTTTCATCGGTGAGCGGCGCGCCTGCAAAGCCTTCCGGATATTCTTCGGCGATGAAGCCGGTGGTCAGACGACCTTCCTGGAAGCGCTCGTGCTGCATCACCGACGAGAGGAAGTGCATGTTATGGCCGATACCACGGATGTAGTATTCGTCCAGCGCTTCCAGCTGGAGGGCGATCGCCTCGTCGCGGGTCTTGCCGTAGGTGATGAGCTTGGCGATCATCGGGTCGTAGAACATCGAGATTTCCGAACCCTCGACGACGCCGGTGTCAACACGCACGCCCTCGCGCTCGACCGGCTGCTTGTAGCGGGCCAGACGACCGATGGACGGCAGGAAGCCGCGATACGGATCTTCAGCGTACACGCGGGTCTCGATCGACCAGCCGTTGAGCTTCACATCGTCCTGCGTGAACGGCAGCGGCTCGCCAGCGGCGGAGCGGATCATCAGTTCCACAAGGTCGTGGCCGGTGATCTGCTCGGTGACCGGGTGCTCCACCTGAAGGCGGGTGTTCATCTCGAGGAAGTAGAAGCTGCGATCCTTGCCCGCGATGAACTCGACCGTACCGGCCGAGTTGTAGTTCACGGCCTTGGCGAGCTGGACAGCCTGCTCACCCATCGCCTTGCGCATTTCCGGCGTGACGAACGGCGAGGGGGCTTCTTCCACCACCTTCTGGTGACGGCGTTGAATGGAGCATTCGCGCTCGCCCAGGTACACGACGTTGCCGTGAGCATCGCCGATCACCTGAATTTCGATGTGGCGCGGTTCTTCGACGAACTTTTCGATGAACACGCGGTCATCGCCGAACGAGGACTTGGCTTCGTTGCGGGCCGACTGGAAGCCTTCGCGGGCCTCTGCCGAGTTGAACGCAACGCGCATGCCCTTGCCGCCGCCGCCAGCGGAGGCCTTGATCATGACCGGGTAGCCGATTTCATCGGCAATGCGCACGGCATGGTCGGCGTCTTCGATCTCGCCCACGAAGCCCGGCACCACGGACACGCCCGCAGCCTTTGCCAGCTTCTTGGATTCGATCTTGTCGCCCATGGCCGCAATGGCGTTCGGGTTCGGGCCGATGAAGGCGATGCCGGCGTCTGCCAGCGCCTTGGCGAACCATTCGCGCTCGGACAGGAAGCCGTAGCCGGGGTGAACGGCCTCAGCGCCGGTCTGCTTGCAGATCTCGACGATCTTCTCGCCCAGCAGGTACGACTGGGCAGCCGGCGGCGGGCCGAGGTGGTAGGCTTCGTCTGCCATTTCCACGTGCAGCGCGCCAGCGTCGGCGTCGGAGTAAACGGCAACCGTCTTGATGCCGAGGCGGCGCGCGGTCTTGATGACACGGCAGGCGATCTCGCCACGGTTCGCAATCAGGATCTTCTTGAACATAGATGCACTCGCGTTTTGCCTGGTGCTTCAGAAAGTGTGGAGCGGCTCGGGGGAGCCGCTCCCGTTCGTTGGCGGCGTGGCTTAGCCGGCCTGTTCGTCGTCCAGCGGCGGCATGTTGTGACCCAGCAGACGCAGGGTTTCAGCAGCCGAGTCCAGAATGTTGGTGCCGGGGCCGAAGATGGCCTGAACGCCCGTGTCGCGCAGGTATTCGTAGTCCTGCGCCGGGATCACGCCACCGGCCACCACCTTGATGTCCGGACGGCCAGCAGCCTTCAATTCCTGGATGAGTTCCGGAATGAGGGTCTTGTGACCAGCGGCCAGCGAGGAGGCGCCGATCACGTCAACGTCCTTTTCAAGCGCAAGCTTTGCGGCTTCCTGCGGGGTCTGGAACAGCGGGCCGACAGTGACGTCGAAGCCGAGGTCGG
>JAEZBH010000006.1 GCA_023427285.1 Pseudomonadota bacterium | reverse complement strand
AGACAGCAGGTTGCCCAGATTGTTCAGCAGTTGCGGCTGGTGCGGGCGGGATGCGAGCGAGTCTTGCAGGGCCAGCAAAGCGGCCTCGCGATCGCCCATGGCTTTGAGGGCGAGGCCAAGCAGATGCATGGCATCGGGTTGATGTGGCTTGGCGTTCAGAACTGATTGGCAGAGCTGCCGGGCTACTTGCGGTTGCCCGCCTTGCAGCGCCTGGTGCGCCCGTTGAAGCTGCTGGGCATCGCCGGGTGTCAGGGGGATGTCGTGAACAGGGGCGGGGCGTGTGGCCATGGCGGTAATTTAAAGAACAAATTGCCAAGGCTGACAAGGGCTGCGCCCTGCGGCATGACGCGCGGTGGTTAGTTGTGCGTGGCGATATCCGGCCGTGCTTTGGGGCTGACGCGGCGGAAGGCGGGCAACAGGATGGAGGCGCGGGTGCCTGCATCCATCTGGCTTTCCAACTCCAGCCGACCGCCTTGCAGTTCGACGAATTGCTTCGCCAGCGGCAAGCCAAGGCCAATGCCGCCATAACGGCGCGCTTCGCTGTTCTCCACCTGATTGAAGGGCTTCATCGCTTCTTCAATGAAGTGATGCGGAATGCCGATGCCTTCATCGATAACGTCAATGCGCAGCGCGCCGTCTGCTTCATCGCTCAGGCGCACCAGCACCCGGCCATCGGGCCAGGAGAATTTCAGGGCATTGCCGATGAGGTTTATCAGCGCTTGCCGGGTCAGGCGCGCATCAAGCCGTGCCAGCAGCGGCTCGGTCGGCAACTGCTCGTCCAGAATGACGCCGTTGGCCGTGCCGCGCCCGCGCGCCATGCGTCCGGCGCTGTGGACCAGTTCCACCAGATCGACCTGAGATTCTACAACCCGCAGCTTGCCGGATTCGATGCGCGCCAGATCCAGCATGTCTTCCACGATGGCGAGGAGATGCTGTCCGCTCTCCAGCACCGTGCGGGCATATTGACCGTGAATGCGCGGATCGGACTGGCCGGAGTCCATATCCTGCGTCAGCAGGTCGGAAAAGCCGATCACTGCATTGAGCGGCGTGCGCAGCTCGTGGCTCATGTTGGCGAGAAAGCGCGATTTTGCCTGGCTGGCGGCCTCGGCTTCGTCGCGGGCGGCTTCCAGTTCCTGTTGCAGCGTCAGCAGTTCGGCTTCGCGGTGCTTGAGCGCGGAGATGTCCACGTGCGTGACCGCCACATGGCCGTTGGGCAGCAGCTGGATCGTGCTGCGATACCAGCGGTCGCCAAGCGCATGTTCGTGGCTGACCGGACCAATCGCGTCGGCTTTGGGCTTTTGCGCGAAAAAGTCGAATTCCGGCAATTCGGCAAGTTCGCGGCGGGAGCAAATTTCATCCCATGTGGTGTTGAGGTTGAGATCGCCCGGCTCCATGCCGACAACGCGGGCATAGGCATCGTTCCACAGCAGCAGGCGGCGCTGGCTGTCGAACAGCGCAAAGGCTTCGGCCATGTCTGAAAGTTCGCGCCAGTTTTTCTGGGCCGAGCGCAGATCGGTAATCGTGCGGTCAGCCTCGACCTGCGCCTCGATACCGTCGCGCAGCAGGAGATAGCCAGCCTGATTGGTATAAAGCATGGAGAGGCAGAACAGGATGACCGCCAGCGCCAGAATCTGGTCGTTCGGCTTGCCCAGCCACAGCAGCACCAGAATGAACGGAAGAGCAATGCCGATGAGGAACGCGCGCGCTGCGGGCGGAGACGGCGCCAGCATGGCGGCAGACCCGGCGCAGACGGCACCATTGATCATCAGCAGGAAAATGCGCTGGTCCGCCTCCAGCCAGGGAAAGGCAAAGGCTGTCAGTCCCCACAGCAGGCCGATTGCGGCAGAAAACCGGGTGGAAAGCCAAAGAACGCGCCGTGCGCGCTCTTCGGTTCTTATCGTCATGTCTTGCTGGCGTTGATGCAGCAGAATGCCTGCCCAGAACAGGCAGTGCAGAACGATCCATGGCAGTTCCAGCCGGACGGGAAGATGTTGCCAGAGGAAGCCGACAGTCACGGCTGCGGCAAGCGTAAGGGCTGCGCCGTGCGGGGCGGTGCGCTGGATCAGCGCCTGGGCCAGACGAATGACCGTCTCTCCAGCGGCGGACGCGCAGCGCGGGTCTGCGCGTCCGGCTGGAATATCTAACGCACCTTGTGCGGCCTCGCGGCGATGCAGATCGTCATTCAGCACAGGTGCGTCAAACACGGGTTCTTCAGCTTTCGGTGGCCACTGCCAGATCCAGCTTCCCGTCGCTATCCTTCGCGACAACGGTCTGGCCGTCTCTGACTTCTCCGCGCAGTATCATCTCCGCCAGCGGGTCCTGCAAATATTTTTGCACGACGCGCTTGAGGGGGCGAGCGCCGTAGATCGGGTCATACCCCATGCGGGCCAGCCAGCTGGCAGCGTCCGGTTCAAGCTCAAGGTTGATTTTGCGGTCAGCCAGCAGCTTGCGCACCCGGTCCACCTGAATGAGCACGATAGCGCCCATGTGTTCCTCGCCCAGCCTGTGGAAGAGAATGATTTCGTCCAGGCGGTTCAGGAACTCCGGTCGGAAGTGGCTGCGCACCACCTGCATCACCTCGTCCTTCACGTCAGCGATGTCGCGGCCTTCCGGCAGGTTGGCGATGAACTGGGCGCCAAGGTTGGAGGTGAGCACGATGATGGTGTTGGTGAAATCCACCGTCCGGCCCTGACCATCGGTCAGGCGGCCATCGTCGAGCACCTGAAGCAGAATATTGAACACGTCGCCGTGCGCTTTTTCCACCTCGTCGAACAGCACCACCTGATAGGGCCGACGCCGCACCGCCTCGGTCAGCACGCCGCCTTCCTCATAGCCCACATAACCCGGAGGCGCGCCGATGAGGCGGGCCACGGAGTGTTTCTCCATGAACTCGCTCATGTCGATGCGCACCATTGCGGAGGGGTCATCGAACAGGAAGTTGGCGAGAGCCTTGCACAGCTCGGTCTTGCCGACGCCGGTGGGGCCAAGGAACAGGAAGCTGCCCAGCGGCCGGTGCGGGTCCTGAAGCCCGGCGCGGGCGCGGCGCACGGCGGCGGAGACGGCGGCGACCGCTTCCATCTGGCCGATAACCTGCTTGCCGAGCAGCTCTTCCATATGAAGCAGCTTTTCGCGCTCGCCCTCCATCATCCGGTCAACCGGAATGCCGGTCCAGCGAGACACAACGGAGGCGATGTCCTCTGCGGTCACCTCCTCGCGCAGCAT
>JAEZBH010000491.1 GCA_023427285.1 Pseudomonadota bacterium | reverse complement strand
GACTTGCCGGACCCGGACAGGCCGGTAATGACCACCAGCTTGTCGCGCGGGATATCAACATCGACGGACTTGAGGTTGTGCTCGCGTGCGCCACGGATCGAAATATGGGTCAACATGTATGCGCTTGTTCCATATTTGTTCATCCAACTCAAGAGGTCAGACGATTGGTCCCAACTGGGGAGAGGTGATGGCCGCGCGAGGTGCCGGTGAGGCGATGCGTGAGGGGCATCAAGGCGTCAGAACCCGCGCTTGATCTGCGATGTAGGAATTGAGGAGCGCGGATAACAGGCTTCCTCCGGGATACAGAACATCTCGATGCCGCCGCGTAGCTCAACGGTGCCATGAATGGGAGGAACGGGGCGGTTCTGCGCGGCCTCCATCGCCTCGGCCACGGTTTTGAACTGCGCCAGCCATTCAAGGGTGAACTGGGTGGGAACGATGATGAACCACTTGCCCGCATCGCCCTCGTCCAGCGCCTGTTGCGGGCGTACCCACAGGGAATGGACGGACTCCCCGCCATCGTGCTCCGCCGTCTGGTCCGCCGGGGCCGGGGCCAGATAGAACATGGTGTCGAAACGGCGGGGCGAGCCTTCGGGCGTGATCCAGCGCGCAACCGGGGCCACGCGCTCCGCAGACAGCTTGAGGTTATGCGTGCGCAGGAAGTCGGCGAACGGCAGCTCGCAGTTGGCGATCCGCGCCCGTTCCGCATCGTGCGCGGCCAGCTTCTCGCCGGAGATGCGGCTGCCGTCTGCCCGGTGAGCCAGCAGAATGCCCGCTTCCTCGTAAAGCTCGCGCAGCGCGGCGATGCGGCAGGACGCCTCGAACGGCTCCAGCGCATCGAAGCCTTCCGTCAGGTCGCTGCCGATCAGGTCATGGTCCTGTTGGTCCACCTTTCCGCCCGGAAACACCAGTGCGCCCGATGCAAACGCGACGGCGCGGTTGCGCACGACCATGAAGACTTCAAGGCCGTCTGGAGTGTCTCGAACAATCAGGAGCGTGGCGGCGGGACGGATGGGAACAGCTGCATTCGACATGGCGGAGAATGTGGCAGCGCGTATCGACTTGAGCAAGACGAAGCACTGCCATCCGCTGATAAGCTGCGGCGGATTGATAGGCTGGAACAGCGGGAGGATTTCTTCGTGGCCGTGCGCGGAGGCGCACAAATGCAAAGATAAGCAGGGGGAACTTGTTCCCCCTGCAACCCCCTGTTCGTTTTATCGGGCCGTGCGCGTGATGAAGGTCGCATTCATATCAATACGGCCGCATTTCCAGTGTGCTCCGGAAACGCGGCCGTCAAACGAATGGGAGTGCAGAGGGTCTGCGACCCTCTGCAAAAAATCCTACAAACCCAATCCTACCCGCGCGGCGTCCCGCACTGGGCGCGGTCGAGCAGCAGGTGATCGGCCAGCACCAGCGCCATCATGGCCTCGGCCACCGGCGCGGCGCGAATGCCGACGCACGGATCGTGACGGCCCTTGGTGACGACTTCGGTCTCGGTGCCGCTGCGGGTGATGGTGGGCACCGGCGTCAGGATCGAGGAGGTCGGCTTGATCGCCATGCGCACGACCACATCCTGACCGGTGGAGATGCCGCCCAGAATTCCGCCGGCGTGGTTGGCGAGGAACTCGGGCTTGCCGTTGGTCCCTAAGCGCATCGGGTCGGCGTTTTCCTCGCCGCGCAGGCGGGCAGCCGCAAAGCCGTCGCCGATTTCAACGCCCTTGACCGCGTTGATGGTCATCATGGCGCAGGCAAGGTCAGAATCGAGCTTGGCGTAGATCGGCGCGCCAAGGCCCGCAGGCACGCCAGAGGCTACCACTTCCACCACAGCGCCCAGCGATGAGCCGGACTTGCGGGCGGCATCAACCAGCGCTTCCCAGCGCTTGGCCGCTTCACGGTCCGGGCAGAAGAAGGGGTTCTCGTCAATGGCGGCGTCATCGAAGTTGGCGCGGTCGATGGCATCGCCGCCCAGCTCAACCAGATAGCCGCGAATGCGCACGCTCTCGGGCAGGGCCGCGCGGGCAACGGCACCGGCGGCCACGCGCGCTGCCGTCTCGCGGGCGGACGAGCGGCCGCCGCCGCGATAATCGCGGAAGCCGTACTTGGTGTCATACACCCAGTCGGCATGGCCGGGGCGGTAGGCTTCGGCGATGTTGCCGTAGTCCTTCGAGCGCTGGTCCACGTTCTCGATCATCAGGCTGATGGCCGTGCCGGTGGTCTTGCCCTCGAACACGCCGGAGAGAATGCGAACCTGATCCGGCTCCTGCCGCTGCGTGGTGAAGCGGTTCTGGCCGGGGCGGCGCTTGTCGAGGAAGGGCTGGATGTCAGCTTCGGTCAGCGCAAGGCCCGGAGGGCAGCCGTCAACAACGACGCCCAGGGCAGGACCATGGCTTTCGCCCCAGGTGGTGAAGCGAAATACGCGACCGAAACTGTTCCAGCTCATTCCTGATCTTCCATCCGTTAAAGCGTGTCAGCCCTTTGAGCGCTTTACTTTCTTTTTTGCAGGGGACTTATGTCCCTTGCACCCCCTTCGTCTTTCGGGCCGCGTTTCAGGCGTACACTGGCAACACGGTCCAATAAACAGGGCCGCGACCTTCATGAAGCGTGCGGCCCGGCAAACTAAAAGGGAGGTGCAGGAGGGTTATAAACCCTCCTGCAAAATGCTTTCAAACCGCTGTTACGACAGAGCGATATCCGGCGCATCCTCGGCCTTCATGCCGATGACGTTATAGCCGGCGTCAACGTGATGGATCTCGCCGGTCACGCCCGAGGCGAGGTCGGAGAGCAGGTAGAGGCCAGCCCCGCCCACGTCCTCAATGGTGACGTTGCGGCGCAGCGGCGAGTTCAGCTCGTTCCACTTCAGAATGTAGCGGAAGTCGCCGATGCCGGAGGCGGCCAGCGTCTTGATCGGACCGGCGGAGATCGCGTTCACGCGGATCTTGTTCGGGCCCATGTCCATGGCCAGATACTTCACGCTGGTCTCCAGCGCAGCCTTGGCAACGCCCATGACGTTGTAGTGCGGCACAACCTTCTCGGCACCGTAGTAGGAGAGGGTGAGGAGCGAGCCGCCGTTGGGCATCAGCTCTTCAGCCCGCTTCGCAATGGCGGTGAAGGAATAGACGCTGATGTTCATGGTCATCAGGAAGTTGTCGAGCGTGGTGTCGACGAAGCGGCCACGCAGTTCTTCCTTGTTGGAGTAGCCGATGGCGTGGACCACGAAATCCAGCGTGCCCCAGCGCTCCTTGATCGCGTCGAAGGTCGCGTCGATGGAGGCCATATCCGACACGTCGCAGGAGATCAGGAAGTCGGAGCCGACCGATTCCGCCAGCGGACGCACGCGGCGCTCCAGAGC
>JAEZBH010000443.1 GCA_023427285.1 Pseudomonadota bacterium | reverse complement strand
GGTCTGGAGCGCGAGATCGGCACGCTTGAGGCAGGCAAGGCGGCCGATCTTGTCGCGGTGGATGGAGACCCCCTCTCCGACGTCACAACGCTTGAGAAGGTGCGCTTCGTTATGGCATCGGGGCGCGTCGTGCCGATGGAATAACTGCCCGTTCAGGCACCTTGGCAGCTTGGCTTGCGGGACTGGCGGTTCGTCGCGTGGGAATTGCTCAGCACGAACGACAACCGTCATGTCCCACACTCTGTAAAACCTAGTGGCGTGGGCATGCAGCCACGAACCGAAATATGGGGGAACACTCTATGAAGACCTGGAAGACGTGGCTCCGTGCTGGCGTCGTGATCGCGCCGCTTGCGGTTCTTGCCGCCTGCGCAACCCAGCAGCAGCAACCGACGCAGATTGTGTCGAAGAGCGAAGACCAGAAGCTGGCCCAGCTGTTCAAGGATTCCGACGAGGCAAACCTCCGCCTGAACCCGATCGAGGCGCTGTCCCGTGGCGACATGCGCTATGCCGACCGGCTGGGCGACTACCTGTCTGACGCCTACAACGCCGAGGTTCTGCGCACCAAGCAGCAGGAACTGGCGCGTCTGTCCGCCATCAACCGCTCGGCGCTCTCGCCTGAGAACGCGATCTACTACGACGTGTTCAAGTACGAGACCGAGCAGGCGCTGCGCTTCGCCTCCGAGCCGCTGGTCAACGTCGGCGACCGGGTGGCCATCGAGCATTTCGGCGGTCTTCACATCATGTTCCCCGACATCTCATCGGGTGAGTCTCTGGCGCCGTACAAAACGGTGAAGGACTACGACAACGGCCTGAAGCGTCTGGATGAGTTCGTGGCCGTCATGGACCGCGCCGTCGTGCGCATGCGCGAGGGTCTGACCACCGGCCACGTGCATTCGCAGGTGGTGACCGACAACGTGATCGCGCAGCTCGACAACATCATCCAGCAGGGCGTGGAGAACAGCCCGTTCTACATGCCGATCAAGAACATGCCGGCGGACATCTCCGCCAGCGACAAGAAGCGTCTGACCGACGCTTACAGCCAGAAGATCGGCCAAGGCGTCATCCCGGTTTACCAGCGGATGAAGAGCTTCATGGAAACCGAGTACAAGCCCAAGGCGCGCCGCGTGCCGGGCCTCATCGGCATGAAGGACGGCCCGCTGCTGTACGCGGCGCTGGTGCAGCAGCACACCACCACCACGATGACGCCGAAGGAAATCCACGAGATCGGCCTGTCGGAAGTGGCGCGCATCACCCGCGAGATGGAAGCCATCAAGAAGGAAGTGGGCTTCAAGGGCACGTTGAAGCAGTTCTTCGAGCAACTGCGCACTGACCAGCAGTTCAAGTTCAAGAGCAAGGAAGACATGCTGGCCACCTACAACGCCGTGCGCGAGCGGGTGGATGCGAACATGCCCAAGGTGTTCAGCCGTCAGGCCAAGACGCCGTTCGAGATCCGGCCGATTCCCTCGTTCATCGAGAAGAACAGCGCCGGCGCCTACTACATGGGCGGCAGCCTTGAGGCCAACCGTCCGGGCGTGTTCTACCTGAACACCTATGATCTGCCCGCCCGCACCAAGCCGGGCGTGGAGAGCCTGTTCCTGCACGAGGCGATTCCGGGGCACCACTATCAGATCAGCGTGACGCAGGAGACGCCGTCCATCCCGAACTTCCTGCGCTTCGGCGGCAACAACGCCTACGTGGAAGGCTGGGGCCTCTATGCTGAAACCCTTGGCAAGGAACTCGGCCTCCTGACCGACCCCTACCAGCGGTTCGGCAAGCTGGATGCCGAGATGATGCGCGCCATGCGTCTGGTGGTGGACACCGGCCTGCATGCCAAGGGCTGGAGCCGCGATGAGGCCATCAAATACATGATGGACAACTCCTCCATGAGCCGCACCGACGCCACGTCGGAAGTGGAGCGCTACGTCGCCTTGCCGGGGCAGGCGCTGGCGTACAAGATCGGGCAGCTGACCCACAGCCGCCTGCGCGCTGAGGCCGAGAAGGAGCTGGGCGCGAAGTTCGACGTGCGCGCCTTCCACGATCAGGTGCTGGGCACCGGCGCGCTGCCGCTCAGCGTGCTGGAAGCCAAGATCCGCAACTGGATCGCGGCGCAGAAGGCCACCGCCTGAGCCTTCGCCTGACGATCGAACAGCAAGATCGAACAACAGGAACGCCGGTCGGAGACATCTCCGGCCGGCGTTTTTGGTATTGCGACCTTGCCGTCTTGCGCAAAGGGATCACATATCTGCCTGTGAGAAAATTCGGCGTATCTTGCGAGCAGGATGAAATTTCCAGAGCTTAAAAAAAGATGCGCCAAATCAGGAATTCAGAGCAGGCGATTTGCGGTCGGCAGATGGCAACACGCTCTAAACTTTCAGTCGTTAGACTGAGGGCCGTTAGGCTGAGGGCCGTTAAACTGAGGGCCGTTAGACTGAGGCCAAGTGCGCGCTGAGGTGACGAGTGGGTCGCCGGGCCTGAAGGGGAGAGGGATGTTGATTACAGATCGCTGGCTGGCCTGGCTCCCTGTTCCGCAGGGTTCGGCAGACGCACCTGCCCCTGAACTTCCCGCAGACTACCTGCAACTACGGATTGGCCGCGCGCGAATCTGGACGCTGCCGGCCGTTGGTTCGGCGCGGGACGACGGCGGCCCGTTGCGGCTGATCGATGCCGTGCCGGGCAGTCATGCGCGGGCGGTGGCGTGGCCCGGCTCCATGACCACCGAGCAGCTTCAGGATGCCTTGCAGGTTTTCACGGAAATTCGCGAGAACGAGGCGGGCGGGCTGCTCATCTCAAGCGATTTTCTTGCCATCCGTCAGGTTTACCTGCGCCGCCGCCCGGAGGGCTGGTGGCTGTCCAACAGGGTGGATCTACTGCGCCTTGTTGCGCCGCCCGAGCCGCTGGCAGACAAGCTGCCGCTGCTGGAATATTTCATCATGCTCTCGCCCATGGGGCGTCGCACGCTGGAGGGCGGCGTTGAGCGGCTTCAGGCCGGGGATCGGGTGGAATGGAGCGAGGAGCGCGGAGCGCGTCTGCACGAAGACGGGCTCGGCATACAGCTTGGCCATCGCGATCCGGACGAGCATCCGCGCGTTGCCGCCGAGCTGCTGAAAGAGACCATTTACGATTCAATCAACCGCAAGCTGGCGTGGCATTCTCTGCCGCCGGTGCTGGCGCTCTCGGGCGGGTTTGACTCCCGGCTCATCGGCGCGGCCATGCGCAAGATGGGCCACCGGCCCGTCTCCTACACCTATGGCGAGCGCCACCATCAGGAAAACTGGGCGGCGCGGCAGATCGCCCGGCGTTTGAATCTGGAGCTGCACACGGTTGAATATCCTGAGGACATGCTGCGCTCTCGCATGCCTTTGCACTTTGAAATCCTGCAAGGGCAGATCGACCCGCACATCCTGCACATTGCCAATCTTCTGGCCATGCCCGAGCCGGACGGGACCGCCGTTCTGCACGGTTTTCTGGGAGACGCCATCAGCGGCTCGTTCATGACCAGCCTGCTTGATGATGCCTTCACCAGCAAGGATGCGCTGGCGAACGCCATCGCCCGGCGCTACGCCTACCCAACGTTGTTGAAGGCGGCGGAAGCGGCAGGCATCGATCATCCGCTCGATCAGCTGCGGCAGGCGGTCTATGACGATCTCAAGCCCGCGCCGACGCTGTACCAGTCGGCCATGCTGTGGACCTGCATGAACCGGCAGCGGCGTTTCACGGCCAGTCAGGCAGATATTCTCGGCCCGCGGTTCGCGCCTTTTTACCCGTTCTATGACCGGGCCTTCGTCGAGATATGGATGAACCAGTCGATGTACGCGCAGATCGGGCGCTCGTTGCTGCGCACGCTGTTCATTCTGCATTTCCCGGAGGTGGCAACCATCCCGCATCCCAACGCCAACTACGCCATCACCCCGTCGTTCAAGGATATTCTGCACAAGTTCGCGCGGGACCGGATGATGGACCTGAAGGAGCGGGCTTTCCAACTGGTTGGCCGTGAGATGCCCCATCCGGATATCATGCGCATTTCCTATGGCGGGGAGACGCCGGAGATCCGCCGCAGCATGGCCGAGGAGGTAACGCAGTCAGCCCCGGCGCTCAAAGCGCGCTTCGGGCTGGACGTGCCGCCTGATTTCCTCAAATTCTGCTTCCCCGAAACCAAGCTCTACTATGACGGGCTGCACACGCTGCGCCGCTTCTGGGCGTTGTCGCGCTATGCAGACTGGGCGCAGGAGGGCGAGAGGGACATGCGCGCACCCGCTCAGGAGCGCGCCGCCTCCGCCGCCTGACCGGAGAGCGCGGCAGCCCCGGTTGGCACCCTGAGCCCCTTGCCTGTCTCGCGCCGGGCCTGCGGACTGGCGAGGGCATGTTGCAGGTGATCCGCATAGGCTCCCAGCGTCAGCAGCAGGCGGGCGTTCTGGGTGCTGCGGCCCCGCTGGTCCGGCAGGGCCTGCGCATAATCAGCGGGCAATGACAGGCCGAGCTGCTGTTGCAAGGCCGGGCGGAACGCCTCCAGCCGCTCGGCAACCCGCGCCTGATGGCGGCGGGAGGTGAGGTTCGGCCCGTCATAAATGTAGCTGCTGCGGCCAATGGCGCGCAGGACGTTGTTGATCCGGTATTCGCCGACAATGCGTCCGGCTGTGTTGAACATCCGCTGCTCCAGCCACTCCAGCGCGCGGGCGGGTTGGCGCTGGGCAATCAGGTCGTGGTGCTCCGGATGCGGCACCCGCCCGAGTTCGGGATAACGGTTGGCGAACCATTGCTTGAACCACTTGCGCCCGGCCAGCCCCGTGACCGGCACGCGCGCCCAGAAGTTCACGTACTCCCGGTCGTAATAGGGCATGAGCAAATCGGCCCACGGCTGGGACGAGATGAGGATGCCCGTCGTATAGCGGCGCACATGGTCTTCCCAGCCCCAGCGCCAGAAGGCGGGCAGCGGCGCGCAATCGGTGCCAAGCTCGGCCTCGATGCTGGCGACAATCGCGTTTTCGTCCATGCCGATGCCGAGCAGGCGTTTCAGGTCGGGTCCGCTTGGCAGGTAATAGCGCAGGATGGATCGGGCGATGGTGTGGTGCGAGGCGTCGTCCCCCGTCTTGAGGCGACCGGCGAAGGAGCCCGCAATCAGGTCTCCGGCAAAGCCTTGAATGAGGCGGATCGGCGGCAGGTGAAAATCCGCAATCGCGCTCATCTGGCCGGTGGAGAGATCGCAGCACCCCTCCAGCAGGCTGGTAAGCCGGTCCAGTTGCCCCAGAATGATGTCGTCCCGGTAAGGCACGGCGCGGTGCGGCAGGCTGAGCAGCCGGGCAATTTCGGCGGCTGCCCTGGCCTCGCGGGTAAAGGGCGCGCCGAAGGTGAGGGCGAGCGGGCGATGGCCGCGCTCCACCGCCATGGCGGCCAGCAGGCGGGAGTCGTAGCCGCCCGAAAGCGACAGGGCGAGCGGCTCGGAGACGTTCTCCAGCAGGCCGTCCATCAGCCGGTCCATCTGCTGGTTCATGCCTTTGCTGAACGCCTCGAAGGTGAGGGACGGATCAGCCTCGGGCAGCACCCAGCGCCGCTCCCGGCTCACGCTAAGGCCGCCCTCAGGGGCCCAGCGATAGACCGCGCCGGTGCGAAGGCGCTTCACCCGCTGGTGCAGCGTGCGGTCTTCCCACACAGAGCGGCCCATGAACAGGAACTGGATCGCCAGCGGATCGAGCGGCTGGGCGAGGGCGGGCTCGCAGGTCAGAATGTCGGTGATGGCAGAGCCGATGAGCCAGCCGCTCTCAACCTCGGCCAGGTACGCGGGCTTGAGGCCGATGGCGTCAGACTCCAGCGTGAATGCGCCGCCTTGCCAGCGCAGCAGGTTGAACACCTGCGCATGGCGCTCGGCCCACGCCGCATCGACAGGTTCGCTTGGCGTCGGCAGGTGCGGAAGCCGCAGCGGGAACGCGTCGATAACCGTGGTGACGGCGGCTCTGGCCGGGTCGCGATGCACCGGATTGGCCACCGCCAGCCGCAACGGCCCCCATGCCAGCGTCTCCAGTCCGGCAGTCTGGGCGGCAGTGCGCCAGCGTCTCTCAGCCTCGGGAGAGTCCGCGTGTCCGGGTTTGGGCAGCCAGAGCAGGAAGCGGCTGGTTGCGAGCATGGGATCAAGCCTCCTGAAGCGTGGATGTGTTCTATCCCTGAAATTTCGTCCGCTTCTGCGCAAAGGGAAGGATGCCCGACGAAACTTAAAATGTGCCTATTTTTCGCTTCCCTTCAGGCACTCGCCAAAGTGGCGTGCAGTCGGTTCTCATGCACCCAGCGGGTGGTGTGCCAGTGGAACAGCATCTTGCCCACCTGTTTGCGCAGGAGAATGTCTGTCTTGGCGCGGCGCACCACGTCCATGTCGAGCATGTCGTCTTCTTCCGCATAGAGGGCGGGGTGCTCCACGAAGCGGGACGGGGTGAAGGACATATCCTTCTCCAGCCCGAGCAGCCTTGCCACGCGCGGGCGGCCCTGCCCCGCGCGCCATGCATCCTGCACGGCCTTGTAGCGCCGGAAGGTAAGCCACGGGGCCTCGCCCCGGTGCAGCACGCTGCCCGAGATGAAGGGAATGCGGGTCAACTGCGGAGACAGCTCCCGAAAGACATCAAGGTAGAAGGCGTGGTTCTGCCGCCGCTGGTACGAGATCGGGGCGGCGGCCTCCCACAGTTTGCGCGATGCGCCCACCATCAGCGGCGTCACGTGGTTGACATAGACCTTGGTCGGGTTGACCCCGGCGCGGTTGCGCATCCGGTTCTCGACGATCCATTGCCACATGCCATGGGGGGTGTCGGGAAACAGGCTCTTCGAGCGCTCGAACTCGGCGTGGAAGGCATCATGGAAGATCCGGCTGGCGGCGGGCTTGAAAATCTGCACGGCAGGCGTGCTGTTTTTGAATTTCTCGCGGGCGTAGGTGTCGAAGGTGCCATCGCCCACCTGTTGCAGGGTGGAAAGCGCCAGCGCCGGAATCAGCCCCTCCCATACCGCGCCGCGGTGCTGGAGGGCCGAGGCAAGCTGGGCGATGAACAGATAGAGGTTGGGCGTGCCGCCATCGATGGCCTTGATGTAGTCAAGGTAGGCGGTCGTTGAGAAGAAATTCCGGTCCGGGTGGTGGTAGTCGATGCTGGTGTCGGTCGCCTGCGCCACAAGCGCCGCCAGCTTGCCGTCAAGGTCCGCATCCTCGTCATAGTGGCTGAGGATGAGCGCCTTTTTGTTTTGAGCGCCCAGTTCGTGCAGCGCGGCCAGCAAGAGGCGGCTGTCGAACCCGCCCGAGAGCAGGAAGACGTTCTCGGGCGCCAGCGCATGGTAGGCGCGCGCGTTGTCTTTCAGCATCTCAACCACGTCCCGTGCCGGAGGCTCTGGCCCCTCGCCCGGCATTTCCCAGTAGCGGCTGGTCTCAACCGGATGATTGCTGCCCGCCTCAGGGGTGACGATGAGCACGGTTGCCGGGCGTAGCCGCTCGGCGTGCCGGGTTGCCGTCGAGCGCCCGATGCTCTGGCCCAGCGCAATGAACGCGCCCCAGCTTGCCGCATCGGGCGTGTAGGGGAACACCTTGGTCTCGTTGGCGGCTATCCAGCCGCCTTGCCCGTCGTCCCCCACATAAACCGGCTGAAGGCCCAGAAAATCGGTGATGACGTAGAGCTTGCGGTCTTCCGCCGACCAGCCGACGGCGGCGAACACGCCGTCGAGCTGAGGGGCAAGGCGAGGCAGGTCGCGTGCGGCGGTCAGCTTGACGCGCTGGCCCTCGGCGAGCGGCAGCCCGCTCCAGGCGATGATGTCTCCATTGTCCAGACGCAGAAGGCCCGGCCCGGTGCCTGTGCGCTCAAGCAGCGTCTTGCGTGGGCTGGGCGGATGGACGACGCCGATCTCCCCGCCCGGAAAGGCCGCTGTATCATACCCCCAGCCGCCGGGGTCCATCCGTTCCAGAAGGGGGCGCACCGGCTGCGGGCTCAGGCGTACGGCGAGTTTCTGCATGGGTGTTTAGCACTTATGAAAGTGGTGGCGGCTGATAGGAGAATAGTTCGTTTCTGGTGAAAACATACTGCCCGCTTCCAATTTTGGCGGTTTCAGCGTGGCTGGAAACGAAAAGGGGAGCCGGTTGGCTCCCCTTCGCTGTGTTTGTGCACGAATGCGCGCGGCTTAGCGGGCCAGCGCTTCGCTGATGAGGCGCTTGATGCCTTCGCGGCCATAAAGCGCGATGAACGAGCCCATGCGCGGGCCTTGAGACTGGCCGAGCAGGCACTCGTAAAGCGCCTTGAACCAGTCGCGCAGGTTCTCAAAGCCGTGGGCCTTGCCCGCCTCGAACACTTCGGTCTGATAGGCCTCGGCATCGGCATCCGCGGGCAGCGCGTCCAGCCGCTGAACCAGATCCTGCATCGCGGCCTTTTCCTGCTCGGAGGGCGCACGCACCTGAAGGCTGGGAGCCACGCGGTCGCGGAAGTAGGCGAGCGCATAGCCCACAAGGCGGTCCAGCTCCGGGTGCGTCTCGGGCGTTGCGCCTGCTACGTAGCGGGAGATGAAGCCCCACAGCACGGCGCGATCATCGGTGTTGGCGGCGGCCACCAGGTTCAGCAGCAGGGCGAACGAGATCGGCAGCTCGATCTGCGGCACGTCGCCGGTGTGGATGTGGAACGCCGGGTTGCCCAGCTTTTCCGCATCTTCCTGACGCTGGAAAGCCGAGACGAACGAGTAATACTCGTCCACCGCCTTCGGGATCACGTCGAAGTACAGGCGCTTGGCCTTGCGCGGGGCCTGATACATGTAAAGCGCGAGGCTCTCCGGGCTGGCGTAGGTCAGCCACTCCTCGATCGTCAGGCCGTTGCCTTTCGACTTGGAGATCTTCTCGCCCTTCTCGTCGAGGAACAGCTCGTAATTGAAGCCCTCGGGCGGCTTTGCGCCCAGAGCGCGGGCGATCTTGCCCGAGAGCGTGACCGAGTCGATCAGGTCCTTGCCCGCCATTTCATAGTCAACGCCCAGCGCCACCCAGCGCATCGCCCAGTCGGCCTTCCACTGGAGCTTGCAATGGCCGCCCGTCACCGGAACGGTCATGCGCTCGCCGTCGTTGGGGTCGATATAGGTGACGGTGCCTGCCTCCACGTCGCGCTCGACCATGGGCACTTGCAACACGATGCCCGTCTTCGGGCAGACCGGCAGGAACGGGGAGTAGGTCTTGCGGCGGTCCGGGCCAAGAGTGGGCAGGATGATGTTCATCACCGCGTCGTAGTTGGCCAGCATCTTGAGCAAGGTCTCGTCGAACCGGCCCGCCTTGTAGCATTCGGTTGCCGAGAGGAACTCGTACTTGAAGCCGAAGGCGTCAAGGAAGGCGCGCAGG
>JAEZBH010000420.1 GCA_023427285.1 Pseudomonadota bacterium | reverse complement strand
CCACACTCCCATTCGTTTGAGCGGGACGTGTCCGTCATGACGGGTGAGCCCCTCCTGCGGAAAATCCCTTCAGAACAGAAAAAATCAGTGCGTTGTGATGGCGCGGGCGGTGAAGTCGCTCAGGTTCTCAAAGCGCAGGTTGAAGTGGGGAAGGGGCTCGGGCAGGCGGATCGCGCCGGGGCGGCCACTGGTCCGGTCGATCCAGACCGTCTTGAGCCCCGCGGCCTGTGCGGGGCCGTGGTCGTGGTAGAGCGACTGGGCGACGTGAATGACCTGGTGGGGTTGGATGCCGCGCGCCGCAAGCTGGGCCAGCAGGAAGTCGAAATTGCGGGGGTTGGGCTTGTAGGAGCCGATCTGCTCGGCGGTGAAGATGCCATCGAACGGCACTTCCAGTTGTTTGAGGGTGCCGGTGATGCTGGTCTCGTCCACATTGGAGAGGATGAACAGCTGGAAACGGCTCTTGAGGCGGCGCAGGGCGTCAACAGTATCCGGAAAGGGCGGCCACTGGGCGATGGTCTCGGCAAAGCGAGCGGCGGCGGCATCATCGACGGCCACTCCCAATTCACGGGCCATCTGGCGGTGGACTTCGGCAACGATCTGCCGATAGGGCCAGGTGGGGTGGGCGTGTTCGAGGTCCGGCTCCACCGCGCCGAAGCCTGCCAGCACCTTGGCAACGCCGAAGCGGCTGACCCAGGGGGTGAGGGCTTCCAGAATTCCGCGCTCCCAGTCGATCAGTGTGCCGTAGCAGTCAAAGCTGAGAGCGCGGATTTCAGACCAGTCGATCATGCAGCCTCTCCGATCAGGGGAACGTGGGGGGCGTACTCTGTCGGCAACACTCCGCTCAGGCGTGGGTCCGGCGCAATCTCCACCTTGCGGGCGTAGGCGCGAAAGCCATGCTTGAGATAAAAGCTCAGAGCCTTTGGATGATCCAGCGAGCAGGTGTGCAGCCACACCCGACGCGGCTTTTTTGCCCAGGCGAGCGCCAGAGCCTGGCTCATCAGCCATGAGCCTGCCCCCTTGCCGGTGAACTGGGGCATGAGGCCCAAAAAGCCGATCTCGACCTCGCCCTCACCTGAGAAATCCAGCTCCAGAAGGCCCACGTCCTGCTTGCGCAGCTGGACGGTGTAGAGCGCAAGGCCGGGGGCGGTGAGTTTGGCCCGCAGCGCCTCATCGTCCAGCATCAGGCGGCTGAACCACAGCCACGGACCGCCAACGGCGCGGAACAGGGCGCGGTAGCGCGCGGGCTCGGGATCGGTGAGCGGCACGAGCTGCAAAGGCACGAGGGCGGAGCCCGGCTTGGGCCGGGGCCGTTCGGTCATTTCCAGGTAGGTGACGACGCTGGCAATGGAGCCAGCCGGAACATCAATAAGCTCAACCATCATGACCACAGGAACGGATAAACGGATTGATCTGCCCCTGTTGTGCCGTAAGCCGGACAAATGGAAAAGGGGGCGTCGCCGCCCCCTTGTCGTTTAATTCGAAAGTCTTGTCCGTTTTTCACGCGTGCGCGGGCTTTATTCCTCGGTCGGGAGGAAGTCCGGCACGGAGAGGTAGCGCTCGCCGGTGTCGTAATTGAAGCCGAGAATGCGGCTGCCGGCGGGGGCTTCCTTCAGCTTGCTCGCAATGGCGGCCAGCGTTGCGCCGGAGGAGATGCCAACGAGAAGACCTTCCTCACGGGCGGCGCGGCGGGCCATCTCGCGGGCGTCTTCGGCATCCACCTGAATGACGCCATCGAGCAGGCGGGTGTCCATGATGGCGGGCACGAAGCCTGCGCCGATGCCCTGAATCGGGTGCGGGCCGGGCTGGCCGCCCGAGAGGACCGGAGACTGGGTGGGCTCGACCGCGAACACCTGAAGGTTCGGCCACTTTTCCTTCAGCACCTTGGCAACGCCGGTGATGTGGCCGCCGGTGCCAACGCCGGTGATGAGGTAATCCAGCCCTTCGGGGAAATCCGCGATGATTTCCTGCGCCGTCGTGCGCACATGCACATCCACGTTGGCCGGGTTCTCGAACTGCTGGGGCATCCAGGCGCCGGGGGTCTGGCTGACGATCTCGCTCGCTTTCTCGACCGCGCCCTTCATGCCCTTCTCGCGCGGGGTCAGCACGAACGATGCGCCGTAAGCCAGCATCAGGCGGCGGCGCTCGACCGACATGCTGTCCGGCATGACGAGGATCAGCTTGTAGCCCTTCACGGCGGCGACCATCGCAAGGCCGATGCCGGTGTTGCCGGAAGTCGGCTCGACGATCACGCCGCCCGGCTTCAGCGCGCCGGAGCGCTCGGCATCTTCCACCATGGCCAGCGCGATGCGGTCCTTGATCGAACCGCCGGGGTTCGAGCGCTCGGACTTCACCCACACCTCATGGGTATCGCCAAAGAGGCGGTTGATGCGGATGTGCGGCGTGTTGCCGATGGTATCGAGAATGCTGGTCGCTTTCATCAATGCCTCCGAAATGTCGATCAGATGAGTCGAGTTATAGGATAGAGGGTGGCGGTCTCAGTCAAAGCTATAATTTCTTCTTCAAGGAAGGAGGCGAGCTTTGGCTGGCGGGCCGACGGCTGCCCCTTATCCTTCGGGCGGAACGAGCTTATTGGCCTTGCGCAGCTGTGGGAAGGCCCAAGCCCACATGGCGGTGACAAGAATGGTCGCAAAGCCGCCCACCACCACCGCCGGAACCGCGCCCAGCAGGCGCGCCATGATACCCGCGTAGAACTCGCCCAGCTCGTTGGAGGCGCTGACGAACAGCGTGCCGACCGAGGAGACGCGCCCGCGCATTTCATCGGGCGTATAGAGCTGGAGCAGGGACTGGCGCACGTAAACGCTCACCATGTCCGCCGCGCCCATGACCGCCAGCGCCGCCAGCGACAGGGAGAAGGAGCGGGACAGGCCGAAGACGATGATGCAGACGCCGAACAGGCCGACGCAGCCGAACATCCACAGCCCGACATTGTGGCGCAGCCACCCCCTCGTGAGGATGAGCGCCACCAGCGCCGCGCCAACGGCGGGGGCCGCGCGCAGG
>JAEZBH010000413.1 GCA_023427285.1 Pseudomonadota bacterium | reverse complement strand
TTGGTCACCCAGTCGCGCAGCGCCTCGTTCATGGCGTCCTTCAGCGTCTGGCTGCCGGAGGTCACGGCCCGCACTTCCGCGCCAAGCAAGCGCATACGGAACACGTTGGGCTGCTGGCGCTCGATGTCGCGCGCACCCATGAAGATCACGCACGGCAGACCGAAGCGGGCGGCAACGGTGGCGGTCGCCACGCCATGCTGGCCTGCGCCGGTCTCAGCGATGATCCGGGTCTTGCCCATGCGCAGGGCCAGCAGAATCTGGCCGATGCAGTTGTTGATCTTGTGCGCGCCGGTGTGGTTCAGGTCTTCGCGCTTGAAGTAGATCTTCGCGCCACGGCCCTCGCCAGCCTGCTTGCGCTGCACTTCGGTCATGCGCTCGGCATAGTAGAGCGAGGAGGGACGGCCCACGTAGTGCTTGAGCAAGCCCTCGAACTCGGCCTTGAACGCCGGGTCCTGCTTGGCCTCGCGGTAAGCCTTTTCCAGATCGAGCACCAGCGGCATCAGGGTCTCGGCGACATAGCGCCCGCCGAACTCGCCAAAGTGGCCCCTCTCGTCGGGACCGGCGCGGAAACTGTTGAGTTTTGCCGTCATGCGTTGCGTGCCGCCTTGATGAAGGCCTCGATCCTCGCCACCGATTTTACTCCCGGCGCGTCCTCGACGCCTGATGAAACATCCACGAGATGCGGGCGGGTGAGGCGAATGGCCTCGCCAACGCTTTGCGCATCCAGCCCGCCAGCCAGCCCCCACCGTCCATTGAGGCGAAGATCCTGCACCAGCCGCCAGTCAAAGCGGATGCCGGTGCCGCCCGGAACCACGGTTTCGCCTGCGGGGGGTGTAGGGGGTTTCGCGTCGAACAGCAAGAGATCGGCCACGCCGTCAAAGGCGCGGGCCGCGCTCACGTCTGCCGAGGTGCGAACGCCCGTGGCCTTCCAGATCTCCGTGCCGAAGCGGCGGCGAATGTCCGCCACCCGGTCCGGTCCCTCAGAGCCATGCACTTGCAGGACATCCGGGCGCACCGCCGCCATAACCTGCCCGATCAGCTCATCCGGCGCATCCACAACCAGCGCCACCAGCTTGACCTTGGAGGGCAAGGCGCTGCGCAAACCGTTTGCGGCTTCCAGCGTCAGGTTGCGCGGGCTTTTGGGGAAGAACACGAAGCCGATGTGAGTCGCGCCTGCGCCCACGGCAGCGCTGATGCTCTCCCGCGTCGTCAGACCACAGATCTTGATGTCCGGTGCCATGTGCCGCACTCTTTTCGCAGCTTAACCGGCGATCGTCTGCGCAATGGCCTCAGCCGCTGCCACCGGGTCCGCCGCTTCGGTGATCGGGCGGCCAATCACCAGCACGCTTGCACCGGCATCAAGCGCCTCGCGCGGGCCCATCACCCGCTTCTGGTCGCCAACGCTGCTGCCTGCGGGGCGAATGCCCGGCACCACGGTGAAGGCCTCCGGCCACACCTGCTTCACCAGCGCCACTTCCTTGGGCGAGCAGACCGTACCGTCAAGGCCGCTCTCGCGCACCAGTTCGGCCAGCCGCACCACCTGATCGGCAGGAGAGGCGGCAACGCCCACGGCGTTCAAATCACCCGCATCCATGCTGGTCAGCACGGTCACGGCCACCACCTTGGGCGCGGCAACACCCAGACGCGCGGCTTCCTCGCGGGCGGCATTGCCTGCCGCTTCCAGCATCGCCCGGCCGCCCGTGGCATGCACCGTCAGAATTGCGGGCTTCACCGCCATGACCGAGCGCACAGCGCCCGCCACGGTGTTGGGAATGTCGTGAAACTTCAGGTCGAGGAACACCGGCAGTCCGGCTTCTTCGCTCACGCGGCGAATGCCGTCCGGCCCAACCGCACAGAAGAACTCAAGGCCCAGCTTCAGACCGCCCACATGCGGGGCAATGCGGCGGCCAAGGTTCAATGCCGCGTCAACCTCGGGAACGTCGAGGGCGCAAAAAATCGGATTGTTCGTCATAAACTCGCCGTCAAAACAGTCTTCAAGCGGCGCGAGACATCAGCCCGCGCCTCTCTCGAAGTCCGGATCAGATGCCCGGCTGAAGGGGAACCGGGCGCGACTTCTGCACCGGCTCTTCATCGATATAGGTCGAACCCGCAGCGGCCACACGCGCCTTGAGCGCAGCTTCCGCCTCTTCCGGCTGCATCATGCGCTCGCGCTCGCCCTTGATCTCGGCCAGCTCAAGGCGGGCCTGATCGGCAGCGGCATCCGCCCGCTTCACGCGGCGCTTCCAGCGCCAGCGATCAAACAGGTGCGAGAAAGCCGGTGGCAGGGCGCCCAGCACCAGCGCCGCCAGCACCAGAATCGGCAGCGGCAGCACCAGCTGGTACGGCGGCACCAGGTTGATCGTGACCATCGACCAGTTCAGGGCAGCGAACCACGCCAGCACACCAGCGATGATGAGGAAGAAAACCCAACGAAAAACCTGCATCCTGCGCCTCGGAAGTCATGATCAATGGTTAGTGAATAACGAAGCCAAAGCCCCAAGGCCAGTCTGGATCGGCCCTTGAGCAAGGAATGTCCGGCTTCAACTGCCTGTCAGGCTGTCCGCCGCGCCTGCTCGCGTATCGGGGGCGGCGCGGACAAACGGCACCCTATTCCTCGTTCAGGCGCTCCCGCAGCTCCTTGCCCGCCTTGAAGTAAGGCACGGCCTTGGCATCCACGGCAACGGCCTCGCCGGTGCGCGGGTTCCGGCCGGTGCGGGCCATGCGGTCGCGGGTCGAGAAGGCACCAAAGCCGCGCAACTCGACGCGCTTGCCCGAAGCCAGCGCCTCGACGATTTCATTAAAGATGGTCGTCACGACGCGCTCGACGACCTTATGCTGAAGACCCGGGTTCTTTTCGGCCAGTTTCTGGACCAACTCCGACTTGATCATCAGCTTTCCCTCTTGCTGGTTTGTGAGCTGCTCTGGCCGCAAAAATAGCGTGTCTGCCAGAGTTTACACGAAATACAGTGGTGCCAAACCTACATAACGTTCGTCAAGCGTCCGGGTCCATACCCGGAGCGCCAAGAGAGCCTTAAACTCCATAATATTGCTACGAAAAAGGCCCCGCAGCAATGCTGCGAGGCCTCTCCGTCTGAAACTCCGCCAGAATGACCCGGCGGGGATGCCCGTTTTAGCGGACGTCCTTGGCCTTGTTCAGGGCCGCACCCAGAATGTCGCCGAGCGAGGCGCCCGAGTCGGTCGAACCGTACTGGGCAACTGCCTGCTGCTCTTCGGAAATCTGGAGAGCCTTGATCGAGACGTTCAGCTTCTTGGTCTGACGATCGGTGCCGATCACCAGGGCGTCCATCTTCTGGCCGACCTGGAAGCGGTCCGGACGCTGCTCGTCGCGGTCGCGCGACAGGTCCGAGCGCTTGATGAAGGCGGTCGGGCCGCCCTCGCCGATTTCGACCTCGATGCCGCCGTCCTTCACTTCGAGAACGGTGACGGTCACGATGTCGCCCTTGCGCTTGTCGGCAGCGGCCTGACCAGCCTGGTCAAGCTGCTTGATGCCGAGCGAAATGCGCTCCTTCTCGATGTCCACATCGAGAACGACGGCCTTGACCATCTCGCCGCGACGGAAGGAAGCCAGAGCTTCTTCGCCCGACTTGCCCCAAGCGATGTCCGACATGTGAACCATGCCGTCCACGTCGCCCTCGAGGCCAATGAACAGACCGAATTCGGTGGTGTTCTTGACTTCGCCTTCGACAACCGAGCCAACCGGGCTCTTCTCGGCGAAGGAAGCCCACGGATTGTCCATGCACTGCTTCAGGCCGAGGGAGATGCGGCGCTTGTCCTCGTCGACTTCGAGCACCATCACTT
>JAEZBH010000335.1 GCA_023427285.1 Pseudomonadota bacterium | reverse complement strand
CGCATACGGTGACAGCACGGCCGCCACCGTCCGCGGCCGAGCAGTGTCCTCCGCCTTGCGCTTGCGCCTGTCGTGTCCGTTCAGCTCGTGGTCTTCGCTCAAATCAGCCCGCTGCGTCGGCCTTGTCGCCGTCGAACAGCTGCACCGGCGTAACCGGCATGATGGTCGAGATCGCATGCTTGTAGACAAGCTGCGAATGGCCGTCGCGGCGCAGCAGCACCGAGAAATTGTCGAACCAGGTAACGATCCCCTGCAGTTTCACACCGTTCACAAGGAAGATCGTGACGGGTGTCTTGTTCTTGCGCAGGTGGTTCAGGAAGACGTCCTGAACGTTCTGTGCCTTTTCGCTCATGTTCTTGGCCTCTTGCTGGGCGTCGGCCGCCGTTCGGGCAACCGTTGGAAAGGCGCGGGTCGATACCCGCTACCGAGTTGGATCGAATATAGGGGGTGATCAGATCAAAGCAATGCCACCAGGTGATTACAATTGCGTGCGCGGAGCCGCGGTGGATGATCCAACAGCAGACCCGTCAGCTCTTCTGCGCCGCCTACCAGGACCGGCACACACCCGGCTGCATGGGCGCATTTCAGGTCCGCCGGGGTGTCGCCGACCATCCATACCGTCTCGTCCGGGGCAATTCCCGTGCCGTCCAGCGCCTTGAGGATCGGGTCGGGCGCGGGCTTATCGCGCAGGCAGTCGCGCGCGCCCACCGCGCGCTTGATCCAGCGCTGCCAACCGAGATGGGCGAGCTCGGTCCGGAGATTGTCGCCGACCTTGTTGCTCACGACCGCAACATAGCAGCCGAGCCTGTCGCAGTGCTCCAGAAGTTCCGCGGCGCCCGGCAAGGGCGTCAGCCGCTCGAGATGGATGCGATGGAAGGTCTCGTAGAACACTTTCTCGGCCTCGCCCGCTCGGGTGCCGAACAAGGTGGGAAAGGCGTCGCGCAGCGAGCCATGGGCGCGGTCCTTGACCTGCTGCGCCGTCCACGGTGCGTGGCCCAGGGCCGCGAAGGTGTCGTTGTAGCACTCGACGATGGTCGGCCACGTGTCGACCAGCGTGTTGTCCCAGTCGAACAGGATGGCGCGCGGCGGTTTCAGACCTTGCGGTCGGATCACGTAACCGCCTCGCCGTCGGCCGCGAAGCGCACGTATTCCTCGCGCAACCGGCGCGCCGTCGGCCCGACACTGCCGTCGCCGACCACGTCGCCGTCGATCTTGATCACCGGCGTCACGCACGAGGTGGCGCTGGTGATGAACGCTTCCCTGGCATCCTTGGCCTCGGCCAGGGTGAAGGGTCGTTCGACCAGCTTGAGCTGCAGGTTGCCGGCCAGCGCCTTCAATGTATGGCGTGTGATGCCGGCCAGAATGGCGTTGTCGGTGGCGCGGGTGACCAGTTCGCCGGCTTTGGTGACGATCCAGGCATTGGTCGAGGCCCCCTCCGTCACGTTGCCCTTGCCGTCGACCAGCCATGCCTCGTAGGCGCCGCTCTCGCGCGCCGCCTGCTTGGCCAGGACGTTGGGCAGCAGGGCCACGGTCTTGATGTCGCAACGCTGCCAGCGGATGTCGGGATGGCTCTTCACGGCGATGCCGGGGCCGGGATCGGCCTCGGCACGTTTGCTGTTCTTGGTGGTCAGCACCAGCGCGGGCTTAACCGGCTTGGTCGGAAACGCATGATCGCGGCGGGCCACGCCGCGCGTCACCTGCATGTAGACCAGCCCGTCGCGCAGGCGGTTGCGGCGCATCAGCTCGCGGATGATGAAGCCGAGCGTCGGGCGCGCCACCGGCCAGTCGATGCGCAACTCCTTCAGCGAGCGGCCGAGGCGATCGATGTGCAGCTTCTCGTCGACGAGCTTGCCGTCGCGCACGCCGACGACCTCGTAGACGCCGTCGGCCAGCTGATAACCGCGATCCTCGACGTGCACGCTCGCTTCGCGATGATCGACATAGCGTCCATTGACGTAGGCATAACGCGCCATTCTCTTACGCTCCTCGAATCTCAGTCGCCATCTCGCCGCCATTGTCCGCGGCGCCGCCATGCAGGCCGAGCGACTTCAACTTGCGATGCAGCGCGGAGCGCTCCATGCCGACGAAGGTCGCGGTGCGCGATATGTTGCCTCCAAAGCGCGTCACCTGCGCTAGCAGGTACTCGCGCTCGAAAACCTCGCGCGCATCGCGCAGCGGCAGCTGCATGATCTCGCCGCCCTTCTCCCAGCGCAGCACCGAGGGGGCGTCCTCACTCACGTCGTTGGGCAGGGCATCGGCGCGGATCGGCCCGCCGCCGGCAGGGGCCAGGATCAGCAGCCGCTCGATGACGTTGCGCAGCTGTCGAATGTTGCCCGGCCAGTCGTGGCCCTGCAGAGCGGCCAACGTGTCCTCGCCGATCGGCCGCACCGGCAGGCTGGTGGCGTCGGCGACGCGCTGCAGCAGGTCGTTGGCGACCTCCGGGATGTCCTCGCGACGCTCGCTGAGCGGCGGCACGCGCAAGGCCACGACGTTCAGGCGGTGGAAAAGCTCCTCGCGAAAGCCGCCCGATGCGATCTCGTCCTGCAGTGAGCGCGCCGTCGAGGCGAGCACACGGACATCGACCTCGACCTTGGTGGTACCGCCGTCGCGGGTAAAGGACTGCTCCTGCAGCACGCGCGCCAACCGGCTCTGCAATGGCACCGGCAGATCCGCAACCTCCTTCAGGAGCAGCGTGCCACCATGCGCCATCTCGAAGGCGCCGGAGACACGC
>JAEZBH010000287.1 GCA_023427285.1 Pseudomonadota bacterium | reverse complement strand
AATCAATACCAGCGTGGGCACTTCGAGCAGTTTATCAATAAAGGCGGTGCTGGCATCGGGGATCAACAGCATATCTGACTCGTGGATTTCGCGGAAGCCGCGAATGGACGAGCCATCAAACCCCATGCCATCCTCGAACAGGTCTTCATCCAGGCGGTGGGCGGGCACGGTGTAGTGCTGCCACTGGCCGGGCATATCGGTAAATCGAAAGTCAATCATCTTGGCCGATTCGGCCATCTTGACTACATCTTTGGGTGTAAGCGCCATCATTCCCTCTCTTTATTGTTGGCAAAAAGGACAACTTCCATCAATAACTGCAACGTGACCATTCTAAACCCAATCAAAAGGCAAGCATATCACCCAAATGGGTCATTTAAACAAGGTTGACACGCCCCTCTATCCTTCCTATAATCAGCCCAATGCCAGGGTTTTTTAAGGTTGAAGAAGCAGAGAGGGAATGGGTGTGACTCAGCAGGAGCGCTTGACGGGGGGCATCAGCAGCGACAGCGCGGTCTTTGAGAAGATCGCGCTGATTGGATTCTCTGATGCCAGCAGCGCCGCCCGCAGCCTGGGCCGTATCCGTTCCGGCCAGGATGCAGGGGAACTGTTTGCTGTCTTCGCGCCGCACCTGCTCAACGCGCTGGCATCGGCGGGCAGCCCCGACCGCGTGCTGGCTACCTTTGAGCGCTTTCTGCACAGCTCCGCGGATCCCCTGGCAACCTACCGCTTTCTGGCAGCGCACCCGCGCTCGGTGGAGATGCTGGTGCGGCTGTTCTCTGGCAGCCAGTTTTTGGCCGAAATCCTACTGCGCAACCCGGAGTACTTCGAAGACTTGATCGACCTGCGGCGGTTGGCCCAGCGCAAAAACCGCGAGACGCTGCTGCGCGAGATGCAGCTTGCCAGCGCGCCGCACCCTACGCTCCCCGACAAGCTGGATGCCTTCCGCCGCACCCAGCGCCGCGAGATGCTGCGCATTGGCACGTGCGATTTGCTGGACCTGTACGATCTGCCCGCGGCGACTATGCAGCTCTCCAATTTGGCGGATGCGCTGGTGCAGGCCTGTTTGGATGCCGTTGCGGCCCACGCGCTGATTGATCCGGACGGATTCTGTGTGATCGGTATGGGCAAGCTTGGCGGGCAGGAGCTGAATTACAGCTCAGATATCGACTTTCTCTTCCTGGCCGATACGCCATCGCCAGCCATCACCCGCCTGGGCGAGCGGCTGGTGGACGCCCTTTCGCGCGTGACGACCGAGGGCTTTTTGTACCGCGTTGATATGCGCCTGCGCCCGTGGGGCAAGGTTGGCCCGCTGGTCTCTTCGCCGGATGGCTTTATCAGCTACCTGACCAAGAACGCCATGCAGTGGGAGAAACAGGCGCTGCTCAAGGCACGGGTAATAGCGGGGAACCGGCAGGTAGGCCAGGGCTTTATCCGCCGCGTGCAGCCGTTTCTGTTCAACGGCGCGGCGGAGACGGTGCGGGCAGATGTGTTTGCCATGAAGCAGCGTACTGAGTCATTCTTGCAGGAGCGAGGCCGTGCCTGGGGCGACGTAAAGCTGGGCGAAGGTTCGATCCGCGATGTAGAATTTGTGACGCAGTTCTTGCAGATGGCAAATGGGGCGGAACGGCCCCAGGTAGTTGGCAGCAACACGCTGGAATCGCTGGAGCGGCTGCGCGCAGCGAATTTGCTGACCGCCCAGGAAGCGCGGGTGCTCGCCAGCGGCTATATCTTCCTGCGCACCATCGAGCACCATTTGCAGATGATGGATTACCGCCAGACACACACCCTGCCGGACGACAAAGAGGCGATTCTCAGCCTGGCGCGGCGGCTGGGCTTTGATGGCTACCAGGCGGATGCCAAGTTCCTGGCGCGCTACAGCCAGCACGCCGCCGCGATACGAGAAGTGTACCTGCGACACGTTGGGAGAATCGAGATGGAAGGATCGGACCGCGTTCCCAAATCTGGCGGCGAAGATGCCAGCCGCACCACGCCGGACCAGGCAGTTGACCGGCAGGCCGTCGACCGCCACCGCGCCCGCATGAGCCCTACCTACGCCGGGCGCTTCAGCGAAGCGGAGATTGCCCGCCACGCGGCCCTGGCAGGCCAGCTTGATTCTGGCCGGCTGGCGGTCGTCGATCCGCGCGAAGCAGGGGAGGGCAGCTGGGAGGTGGCGATCATCGCGTATGACTATCCCGGTGAGCTTTCGTTGATCTGCGGGCTGATGTACGTTTATGGACTGGATATCATCAAGGGCGATGTGTTTACCTACGATCCCCCGGTGCAGGAAGCGGCGGCAGTGCAGAATGTTCCGCGCATGACCCTGCGGGAACGGGCGCGGCTGGCACGCCAGAATCCCGCCGGGCAGAGCGAACCCCGCCTGGATTCTCAACGAAAAATTGTCGACGTGTTTACCGTGCGCCCGGTACGAGATGGCAAACCATCCCCGGTTTTCTGGAAGCAGTACGCCGATGAGCTCAACGGCCTGCTGCGCATGCTGCGCCTGGGGCAGGGCCGCGAAGCGCGCGGAGCGGTGGCAAGGCGCGTCGGCGCCAGCCTGATCGAAGCAGGGC
>JAEZBH010000226.1 GCA_023427285.1 Pseudomonadota bacterium | reverse complement strand
GGGCTGTTGAGACAAGGGGAGAACTCCTTTGGAAAGCCGAGGCAGGAAATCACGATGAACCGTGTGAGTGCCCGATATGGGAACTGCAACCGGGCCTGAAAAGGGTTTTGCTGCACGGCTTCGCTGACACGCCGGCATGAGCAATTTTATGTCCCGCCCGAAGCGAAGTCAGAAAGAATTGGCGGACGGCGTGAGAGTCGCTATAGCCCGCAGTCAAGGAGCAAGGCGATGAACCAGACGATGCGGGCTGCAACAATCGAACGCAAGACGAACGAAACCGAGATCAAGGTTTCGCTCAACCTGGACGGCACCGGACAATACACGGTCTCGACCGGGATCGGCTTTCTCGATCACATGCTGGAGCAGCTCTCCCGCCACTCGCTCATCGACCTGACGGTCGAGGCCAAGGGCGACACCCACATCGACTTCCACCACACGGTTGAAGACAGCGGCATTGCCATCGGTCAGGCGTTCGCCAAGGCCATCGGCGGCATGAAGGGCATCACCCGCTACGGCGATGCGCTCATTCCGATGGACGAGACGCTGACCCGCGTGGCGCTGGACATCTCGGGCCGTCCGTACCTGATCTGGAAGGTTGAGTTCACCCGCGACAAGCTGGGCGACTTCGACACCGAGTTGTTCCGCGAGTGGTTCCAGGCGTTCGCGTTCGCGGCGGGCATCACCCTGCACGTGGAAAACCTGTACGGCATCAACAACCACCACATCATCGAGAGCAGCTACAAGGCCCTTGCCCGCGCGCTGCGCAAGGCGGTGGAGATCGACCCGCGCAAGTCCGACAGCGTTCCCTCCACCAAGGGCACGCTGGGCGGCACGCTTTAATGCTGACGGAGACACGGGCGCGTGGCTGAGACCCTTGTTCTGATTGATTACGGCTCCGGCAACCTGCGCTCCGCCGCCAAGGCGTTCGAGCGGGCGGCGGGTGATCTGGGCCTGAACACGCAGGTGAAGATTTCCGGCAAGCCGGAAGACATTGCCAGCGCCGACCGCATCGTGCTGCCGGGCGTGGGCGCTTATGGCCAGTGCACGACGGCGCTGCATGCCATCCCCGGCCTTGTGGACGCGCTGACGACTGCCACCCACGAAAAGGCCCGCCCGTTCCTTGGCATCTGCGTTGGCATGCAACTGCTGGCCACGCGCGGTCTGGAGCACGGCGAGCACAAGGGGCTGGACTGGATTGGCGGCGACGTGGTGCGCCTTGAGCCTTCCGACCCCGGTCTCAAGATTCCGCACATGGGCTGGAACACCGTCAGCCTGAGCGATGCGGGCCGCAGCCACCCGGTGTTCGGCAAGCTGCCGGACGGCGGCTTTGCCTATTTCGTACACAGCTATCACTACCGCGCCGCCGATGAGGCCCAAGTGCTGGGCCGCACCGAGTATGGCGGGCAGGTTGCGGCCATGATCGGCCGCGACACCATGATCGGAACCCAGTTCCACCCCGAGAAGAGTCAAGGCTACGGCCTTGGCTTGCTCAGTGCCTTTCTGGAGTGGCGTCCATGAGCGTATCCGCTTTCCGTATTTTCCCGGCTATCGACCTCAAGGGCGGACAGGTTGTTCGTCTGCGCGAGGGGCTGATGGATCAGGCGACCGTGTTCGCCAACGACCCGACCCTGCCTGCGGCGGACTTCGCCAGGGCGGGCGCTGAATGGCTGCACATCGTTGACCTCGACGGCGCGTTTGCGGGCCATGCGGTCAACGCCGCTGCGGTTGAGGCCATTTTGGGCACCTTCACCGGCAAGACCCAGGTTGGCGGCGGCATCCGCGACATGGAGGGCATCGAGCGCTGGCTGGGGCTGGGCGTCGAGCGCGTCATCATCGGCACCGCCGCGCTGAAGAACCCGGAGCTGGTGAAGCAGGCCGCCAAGAAGTATCCCAACCGGATCGTGGTGGCGGTTGACGCCAAGGACGGCATGGTGGCGACCGACGGCTGGGCCGCTGTGTCCGACGTGACGATTGCAGAACTGGCCAACCGCTTCGAGGACGCAGGCGTTGCCGCCGTGCTGTTCACCGACGTGGGCCGCGATGGCTTGCTGAAGGGCGTGAACCTTGAGGCAACCGTAAAGCTGGCGGAGGAAACCTCCCTGCCGGTCATCGCCTCGGGCGGCGTGGCCGACATTTCGGACATCGAGGCGCTGGTGAAGGCCGCCGGCACCACGAAGGGCAAGCTGGAAGGCGTGATTACGGGCCGGGCGATCTATGATGGCCGGTTGATACTGGAAGACGCCCTGGCTTTGGCGAAGGCCGCATAAGCCATGCTGACCAAGCGCATCATTCCCTGCCTTGATGTGAAGGACGGGCGCGTCGTCAAAGGCGTGCAGTTCGTGGATCTCATCGACGCGGGCGATCCGGTGGAGCAGGCCAAGGTCTATGACGCTGCTGGCGCGGACGAGCTGTGCTTCCTCGACATTACGGCGTCTTCCGACAACCGGGGTATTCTGCTGGACGTGGTGGCCCGCACGGCGGAAGCCTGCTTCATGCCGCTGACCGTGGGCGGGGGCGTGCGCACGGCAGACGACGTTCGCCGCCTGCTGCTGGCCGGTGCCGACAAGGTTTCCATCAACACCGCCGCCGTCAACCGGCCGGAGCTGGTGAAGGAATTGGCCGAGCAGTTCGGCAGCCAGTGCATTGTGGTGGCCGTGGACGCCAAGCGCGTGGGCGACCACTGGGAGATCTTCACCCACGGCGGCCGCCGCGAGACCGGCATCAATGCGGTGGACTTCGCCCGTCAGGTGGCATCGCTGGGCGCAGGCGAAATCCTGCTGACCTCGATGGACAAGGACGGCACCAAGAGCGGCTT
>JAEZBH010000181.1 GCA_023427285.1 Pseudomonadota bacterium | reverse complement strand
TGTCGGACAGCGGCCCGCCGACATAGAGCTGGCCGCTCTTCGTGTCGTAGTTGGCGTAGCCGACCTGCCCTTGGACCTGAAATTCCTCAGAGGGGTCGCGCGTGATAATGTGAATGAGGCCGCCGGTTGCGTTTCTGCCGAACAGGGTGCCTTGCGGGCCCTTGAGAACCTCAATGCGCTCGACATTGTTGAAGTTGTTGATGGTCTGGCTGAGGTCGGGCAGGTAAACGCCATCTATGTAAAAGGCATTCGCGCCTTCCTCGCCGCCCGCGGCGTTGGTGGTGCCGACACCGCGAATGAAGAACAGCCCGCTTGGTCCTGACCGGCCGAGATTGACGCTGGGCGCGATTTGCGGCAGCGCATTGGTTCCCGATACGCCGCTGCTGGCAAGAGCGTCTGCCGTGAGAGCGGTGACTGAAATCGGCACATCCTGAAGCCGCTCTGCCCGCCGCTGGGCAGTGACGACAATATCCTCAAGCTTTCCGGATGCCACAGTTTCCGTGTGGTTGGCTTCGGGTGTCTGCGCGTGCGAAAGCGTTGGCGACAACAAATAATGCGCGCCAAGCGCCAGCGCGCTACAGGCGAGATGATGTTTCATTTGTAATTATCCTCCCCTTTTTTCTTCCCTCCTATTCTTGCCGGGAAAAGGCCGAAGCATCAGGATTTTCAGGGGAGGATGAAATTCATCGAAATGGCGATGTGAAGCGCGGCTCAGAACCCGCGTCTGGCAATAGCATGGACTTCGCGATCGAGTTCTTCCTGAAAATCAGGATGCGCAATTGCCACCATGCGACGGGCACGCTCGGGCAGGGATTGGCCCTTGAGTTCCGCCGCGCCAAATTCGGTGACGATAATATCGACTTCGCTGCGGGCGGTGGTGACAGGGCCGGAGAGCCGGGCAGTGATGCGGCTGATCTTGCCGTCTTTGGCGGTGGCAGGCAGGGCGATAACCGAATGCCCGCCGGGAGAGCGGTTGCCGCCCCTGACGAAATCCACCTGTCCGCCGGTGCCGCCCATGTAGGCGCTGCCGCTTTGTTCGGCATTGACCTGCCCGGTCAGGTCAACTTCCAGAGCTGAATTGATCGTCACCAGCCGCGAGAGCTGCGCCATAACGGCTTCGCTGTGCGTATAGGTGGAGCGGCGCATGCCGAGTTGGGGATTGCGATTTGCAAACTCATAGAGCTTGCGAGTGCCGATGAGCGCGCCGGTAATCGAAACACTGGGGTCTATTTCCTTGCGGGCATTGGTGACGACGCCCGCCTCAACCAGATCAACCAGTCCGTCGCCGATCATGCCGGAATGCACGCCGATGTCACGCCGGTCTGTAATCAGGCGCAAAATTGCATCCGGCACCGCGCCGACGCCGGTTTGAATGACCGTGCCATCGCCGATATAGGCGGCAATGTGCCGCGCAATGGCGAGGTCGGTCTCGCCGATGGGGGCGGGCGGCACTTCAACCGGCGGGCGAGAGACGTGAACGGCGCAATCAATGCGGCTGGCGGGCAGGGTGGCGTCGCCCAGCGTGAAGGGAATCTGATCGTTCACTTCCGCAATCACCACCCGGGCCTTCGCCACGGCGGCCTGCACGAAATCATTTATCAGCCCGAAGCTGTGGTTGCCTTCGGCATCGGGCGGGCTGACCTGCACGAAGGCGACATCGCAGCCGATTTGCCCTGCCTCGATCATGGCGCCGACCTGCCCCACATGGCAGGGCACGATACGCAGCAGGTTCGCGGCGGCCAGCGGCCGCAGGGTGCCGATGGTGCCCATGCTGGACAGGGCGATGCGACGTCCGGCGGTCTCCGTCAGCAGGGCCGAAAAACTGGTGGCGGCAAAGGCGGAAACATTTGGAATGCCTGCTGCCTGCTCAATGAGCGCCTCGATGAGCGTGCTCGGTTCTCCGCACGCCTGGCCCCAGACAATATGGTCTCCGGGCCGCACCCATTGGCTGAGGTCCAGATTGGCGGCATCGGTTGCAATGGTCATTCGGCTTCTCCGGCGTGTATGCCACGCACTGCATCAGTAGGATTTGGGAAGTTCCAGAACCTTCTCGGCCAGGAAGTTCAAAATCATGTGCGGGCTGACGGGGGCCGTGCGCGGTATCAGCACCTCGCGCAGATAGCGCTCGACGTGATATTCCTGCGCATAACCCATGCCGCCCAGCGTGAGCATGGCGGTGTGGCAGGCCTCAAAGCCGAATTCCCCCGCCAGATATTTGCCCGCATTTGCTTCAATGCCGCAGTCCTGCCCTTTGGCGAACAGGTGGGCGGCCTTCATGATCATGAGGTTGGCCGCTTCAAGTTGCGCCCAGCATTTTGCCAGCGGGTGCTGGATGCCCTGGTTCATGCCGATAGGCCGATCAAAAACAATGCGTTCCTTGGCATAGCGCGCAGCCCGCTTGATGGCCGCGCGGCCAAGTCCAACGGCTTCGGCTCCCAGCAGAATGCGCTCCGGATTCAGCCCGTGCAGCAGGATCTTGAAGCCGTCTCCCTCAGCGCCGATGCGGTCTTCTTCTGGTATCCAGAGGTCGTTGATGAACAGCATGTTCGAGTCGACCGCGTGGCGGCCCATTTTTTCAATGAGGCGCACCTCCACCTTTGCCCGGTCCAGATCGGTGAAAAACAGCGAAAGGCCGTCTGTTTTGCGCTTCACCTGATCGAGCGGCGTGGTGCGCGCCAGCAGCATCATTTTGTTGGCGACCTGCGCAACCGAAATCCAGATCTTCTCGCCATTGACCAGATAACCGCCATCGCGGCGCTCGGCCCGCGTCTTGAGCTTGGTGGTGTCAAGGCCGGTGTTCGGCTCTGTAATGGCGAAGCACAACCGGTGTTCACCGCTGAGAATGGGCGGGATCATGCGCTGCTGCTGCTCTGGCGTGCCGAACAGCGCGACCGGCTGCATGCTGAACACCGGGCCGTGAATGCTGGAGGCCGCCGTCATGCCGCCGCCGGATTCGGCCACCGCCTGCATCATGATTGCGGCCTCGGTAATGCCAAGGCCAGCGCCGCCAACAGACTCAGGCATGGCAATGCCCAGCCAACCGGCGCGCGCCATTTCCTGATGAAATTCGTGGGGAAAAATTCCATCCCGATCACGGGCGAGCCAGAAATCGTCGCTGAAACGCGAGCACAGTTTCAGGACGGCATCGCGAATGTCCTGCTGATCGGTCGTGAGTGCGAAATCCATGGTTGTGTCCTGCTGCCAGACGGCGACTGTCGAATGGAGGCACTATAACCGGCAAAAATTCTCCGCCGTATCGATATGCGCCTCCAAGCGCCGTCGCGTGATGGATTCCGCCTGTGCGATCCATTAGGGTTGCCGAAATTACAGGGGAGGGTGGAATGAAAGCGAAAGGCCCGCTTGCAGGCATCAGGATTATTGACCTGACGGCGATGGTGATGGGGCCTTATGCGACCCAGATCATGGCTGACATGGGCGCGGATGTTATCAAGGTGGAGCCGCCCGAAGGCGACAATACCCGCTATATCTCCGTTGGTCCTGCAGCGGACATGAGCGGCGTTTTTGCCAACGTGAACCGTGGCAAGCGGAGCATCGTTCTTGACCTGCGCACAGACGAAGGAAAGGCTGCGCTCAAGGCGCTGATTGCCACGGCTGATGTCTTCATCCATTCCATGCGCGCCAAAGCCATTGCGAAGCTGGGCTTCAGCTACGAAGACGTGGCGGCCATCAACCCTTCGGTGGTTTATACCAACTGCTATGGCTACGGGCGGCGGGGGCCGAGCCGCGATCTGCCCGCTTACGACGACACGATTCAGGCCGAGTGCGGCATTCCCACGGTGCAGCAGATGATGACGGGGGAGCCGAACTTCGTCGGCACGATTATGGCCGACAAGGTTGCCGGTCTGACGGTGCTGTATGCCACGACGATGGCGCTGTTCCACCGCCAGAGAACGGGCGAGGGGCAGGAAGTTGAAGTCGGCATGTTCGAGACGATGGCGTCTTTCATGCTGGTTGAACATGCGAACGGCGCGCTGTTCGATCCGCCGCTGGGAAGTGCCCATTATCCGCGGGCCGTTGCCCCCAACCGCAAGCCCTATCGCACCAAAGACGGTTACGTTGCGGCCCTTATTTACAACGACAAGCACTGGGCGGCGTTTGTGGGGGCGGTGCAGCCCGCGTGGGCCTCTGACGACTATGCAACGCTGGCCCAGCGCGCCGCATGCATAGACCGCATCTATGCCCTGCTGGGTGAAACCTTTCTGGAGCGCACCACGCAGGAATGGCTGGAATTGTTGACAGAGCTGAACATTCCCGCAGCGCCCCTGCGCACGCCGGATGAGTTGTTCGAGAATGAACATCTGAACGCGGTTGGATTTTTCGAGACGGTTGAGTCGCGCCACGGCAAGGTGCGCTATCCGGGCGTGCCGACATGGTTCTCCCAATCGCCGGGCCGTGTTGCCGGTCCCGCACCGGAATTGGGAGAGCACACTCAGCAGGTGTTGGCGGAGATTGGCCTGACGGCTTAGAGCAGCTTTCGAGCAGGGTGGAACACCCTGCGCTTAAGAAAGTGCGACCAGCAAAGAGCTTAGAGCCGCGATCTGATGCAATCATATCGGAAAAGGCTCTAGGGGTTCTATTTTCAGGAGGGTCTATAACCCTCCTGACCTCCCTTTCGATTCAAAGGGACGTGTCTTTCAGAAAGGGCGCGGCCCAAGAAACCGATAGGGGGTTGCAGGGGGATTATAGATCCCCCTGCATATTTTTGTTTGCACGTATCATCTTTAGGATTCAGGATCGCTCCACACGGTCGTCAGGGCGCGCGGCGACATATATTTGGTGGAGGTCCAGCCGCCGTCCACAACAATGGTTTGACCGTTGATAAATTCCGCGCCGGGCGAGCAGAGGAAAGCAATCGTACTCGCGATATCGTCAACTTCGCCAAGGCGCGGATAGGGCGTCGTCTCCACGTTGATGCGCTTGAAGGTCTCATCTTCGAAGCGGTGGCGCACCATGTCTGTCATGGTGACGCCGGGGGCGACGCAATTGGCGCGGATGCCCTTCGGGCCGTAATCGCACGCAATATGTTGGGTCAGCGAGGTAAGGCCGCCCTTGGCGGCGGAATAAGCCCCGCCGCGTCGCCCGCCGATGACGGCATAGGTGGAGGTGACGTTGACGATGCCAGAGCCGGCCTCCATGTGAACAACGGCTTCCCGGCACAGGCGGAAGGGCGCGCGCAGCATAAGATTTATAAAGGAATCAAACAGTTCGTCGTCTGTTTCGTGCAGCGGCTTGGGGCTGCCCGCGCCAGCGTTGTTGATGAGGAAATCAATCCGGCCAAAGCGCTCGAGGGTGAAATCCACAATGCGGCGCGGCGCATCTTCGGCAGTAACGTCAGCCGACAGCGTGGCGAGGCGGGCCGAATTTTGGAGGGCATTTTCCAGGTTCTTGAGTTTTTCCGCATCGCGACCAACGCCCACCACGGCCATGCCCATGTCATGAAGCTGAAGCGCCGTGGCCAGACCAATTCCGCTGCCCGCACCCGTGACAATTGCGACCTTCATTTTTCCCCCTTGCGTGGCATCTATAATGGCTAGACAATTATTTTATCGCCTTGAGGCTATACAGTTCAGAGACCAATGCAATGATGGAAGATTATGCGTCCCGCCCCGCGCGGGTGATGCTTGGCGACCTGCTGGAAGAATTGGCGCAGCGGGAGCCGGAGCGCGTTCTGCTGATTGAGGGGGAGGCGCAGATGACCGCTCAGGTGTTGCATGAGCAGGCGCAGGCTCTGGCGCGTGCGCTGCTTTCCCGCGCTCCTGCAGGAAGTACGCTGGCTTTCATGCTGCCGAACTGGCACGAGGCGGCGGTTATTTATATGGCGGCAACGCTTGCAGGCATGGTTGCATTGCCCATTCTTCCCTCGCTGCGGGAGAGGGATCTGGCCTTCGCGTTGGCCGATTCAAAAAGCCGATTCATTTTTATTCCTGAAAGTTTTCGCAGTCACGATTATGCGGCGATGCTCTCCCGCGTGGTCGATGAACTGGAAAATTCGCCCCATGTTGTGGTGGTTCGCGGCAATGGCGGCGCGCATATCGCTTACGAGTCTTTGCTTGGCGACAATGCCGACGGCTTCCTGCCCGCCGCAAATCCAAACGCGGTGCGGATGATGATGTACACCTCAGGCACCACCGGGCGGCCGAAGGGCGTGCTGCACAGCTACAAGACGCTGGGGGCCTTGATTCAGCAACTGGGCGAACACTGGCTGGTGGAGCCGGGCGACAGCTTTCTGGTGGCCTCTCCCATCAGCCATATCGGCGGCTCGATCTATGCGTTTGAGGCCCCTTTGATCCTTGGGTCCACTGCTATTTTGATGGAACGGTGGGACGCGGATGAGGCAATCGTTCTGGCGGCGCGCCATGGCTGGACGCATATGGCGGGCGCAACGCCGTTCCTTGAGCAACTGCTGGCGGCAGCCCGACGCGCCGGTACAAGATTGCCCAATCTGAAGCTGTTCATCTGCGGCGGCGCGGCGGTGCCGCCGTCTCTGATCCGCGAGGCGGCGGACTACTTCGAGCGGGCCATCGTGACGCGGGTGTACGGCTCAACGGAAACCCCGGTGGCAACTGTTGGCTCCATTGGCGCGGGCGAGCGGGATTATGCCGCCGATACCGATGGCAAGCCGGGTTTTGCGCAAATCAAGATCGCGCCCCACCCGGCAGCACCGGCGGGCGAAGGGGAGGTGCGGGTGCGCGGCCCGCAAATGCTGGTGGGCTATTGGCACAAGGAAGACGAGGCCGGTGCCTTTGATGAAGAGGGCTATTTCTGCACGGGCGACCTGGGCCGGTGGGAGGGCGGCAATCATCTGGTCATAACGGGCCGGGCTAAAGACATCATCATCCGCAATGGCGAGAATATTTCCGCCAAGGAAGTTGAAGACCTGCTGGTGAGCCATCCCGGTATTGCAGATGTAGCGGTGGTTGGGATTCCCGACGTGAAAACGGGTGAGCGGGCCTGTGCCGTAATTGTGCCGACGAATGCGGGCAAGCCAACCCTTGATGACTTGCGCGTGTTTCTGGACGCGCAGCGGCTGGCAAAGTTCAAATACCCGGAAAAGGTCGTGCTGGTTGATGCGCTGCCC
>JAEZBH010000152.1 GCA_023427285.1 Pseudomonadota bacterium | reverse complement strand
GCAATTTACTTGGCAATATCGCTGGCAGTATCATCACTGTTACTTCCATTACGATTACTCTGCTACTTCTCATTGTTCAGCAGTCGGCCAGCAACCTCACATCGCAGGTCTTTGACCAGTTTCTGCGGCGGCGATCCAACCAGTTCTATTTCGGCTTCTTTGTCGGCGTAGCGGTATACACGTTGATCACGCTGGCTACTGTAGATGAGCCATTCAATCCGGTGTTCTCCGCCTCCCTGGTTTTTCTATTTACGGTCGCGGCGCTGTTCATGCTGCTCATCCTGTTCTATGTTACCATCCACCAAATGCGCCCGTCCGTCATCCTGGGCGCAATTCACGATCATACCCTTTCTGCTCGCGAGCACCAGTTCGATTTGCTCGCTCGCACCCAGCGCGAACCACAGTCTAGCGCACCGTTTTCCACCCCAGTGTTCTCGGACCAGCATGGTTATGTTACGGATATTGACCTGAGTGCCCTCGAAAACGTTGTTAAGGATCATTCAGAAATCGTAGAAATCATTCTCACGATTTCCATTGGCAGCTTTGCTGCCTATCGGGATCCGATTGCGAATGTAAAGACATCCCTGGAGCCGCTGCCTGATGAAGCATTACCAGCGATCCGCGACGCAGTTCGACTAGAACGATCGAGAGATATTGAAGCCGATCCCGCATACGGAATCACCCAGCTCGAACAGATCGGCTGGGCTGTGCTCTCACCAAGCAAATCCAATCTGTGCGCGGGTCTGCAAGCCATTTTTCTGCTGCGAGATCTCCTGTCTCGCTGGGCGGAAGAGGAAACCAAACCGTCCGAACTGGAAAGGCTGCCAATTGTTTATAATGACGATGTGATCCGCAGCTTAATTCTCACTTTCCCATCCCTGGCAGTGATTGCCTCAGTTTCCCGAGAACACCCAGTGATGATCGCGATTTTTGAAGCGTTCCTCCAACTGTACAGGCGGCTTCCGGATGAATGGCTGGCAGACGTTGATGAGGCGATCACCATTATGGTCCAGCTCCTGGAGTCCTTTGTCATCACCGTGCCCCTGGAGCGCGTTCTGCGGGCGCTATCAACAGAGCTAGCCGGAAAGCAGCGGCACGAGCTTGCCGCCCTGCTTTCCAGCCAGCTCGACAGCCGGCGCACCGGTGCAGCTTACCAGAGTCAGAGATAACAGCAGATTGCTAACGCTATCGAAGCCGTTCCATGATGGTCTTCATCTGAGCAATTTCCTCTTTCTGCGCCTGAACAATCTGGACACAAAGATCTTGAATTTCTGGGTCTGTAATCGTTGCCTGCTCGCACATCAGGATGGCACTGGAATGGTTTTCTGATATGTTGTTCACTGGTTGGTCACAAGGTGATCCTCTCGAATGAATTCCTTCAACGATAATACGATCTCACTGTCTTCTGTAGCCATTGACATACGCGCCTACCCGGAAAGATAACCGCCGCCTCTCCCGCCGTTCAACATAGAAGTCGCTTCTAACAAAGATGTTGGACTCCCAAACAAGAGCAGCGTATCTCCCGTCTCAAGGACGGTATCTCCATGCGGAACGATTATTTCGCCGTGCCGCTTCAACCCTACGACGAGCGCGTTGCCCGCCAGCCGCACCTGGCGCAGCGACTTCCCGGCATAACTGGCATTGGTAAGCACCAAATCCCGTACCTCTACGTCATCGGAAGCGTCGGTCAGCAGGGTGTAAGCGGTCGGAAATTCCAGTGCGACTTCCAAAAACTGTGCGACAGCAAGAGATGACTGCACCACCTGAACTCGCAAGGCCAAAAGCTGCTGGACGAACGCAGGTTCCTCAGCGCGGGCAATGACCTGCGGCACCTGCCAGCGTGTCACTGCCTGTTCGCATATGGAAAGGACAGCCTTTGGGTCACTGCTCAGGCAGATCAGCGCGCGCGCTGTGGCAAGCCCGGCCTGTTCCTGTATCTCTGGTGCTGTTGGGTCGCCGGAAATGGCATCCAGTTCTTTCGCCTGTAGATCCGCGATCGTCTCCGCGTGCATCCCGATGAAACGAATGCGCTCGCCGTGCCTACGCAGGCGTTGACCGAGCAGCACTGCCAGTTGATCGGTACCGAAAATGACAATGCCGCTGCGCTGAACAGGTTTTTCAGCGGGCAAAATGCGGCCAAACAGCAGTGGGGAGGCCATACACGTGATCACCGCCACCAGAATCACCGCGGAATTGGTAGCGCTGGTGATCATATCCAGTTCCAACGCAATCGCTGAAGCGGCAATGATCAGCGACAGCCTGGATGAAAGAAGAGCGCCAGCAGCCAGCGTCTCACGCCAGGAGAAGATCGAGCGGAACACCAGGGCCGGCAGGAACTTTACCATATAGGCAGATAAGACCAGCACCGGCAGAAGCACCATCGCTGTGGGCAACGAGAGCAGGGCACGCAGGTCAAAGTTCGCCCCGACGTTGATGAAGAAGATTGGGATAAAAAAGCCGTAGCCAATTGCGTCGAGCTTATCATGCAGCTCTGCCTTCTCGCCCTTGCTGATCAGGCTGAGTACTGCCCCAGCCAAAAATGCACCCAGAATAATTTCTACACCCAGCATCTGCGCCAGCACAACCCAGAAAACCATCAGGGCAAAGGCGCCGCGCACACGGATTTGTGCGGTAGCGTGGGAAAGCTCGGTTGTCACACGGTTGAGGGAGGGCATGCGGGTCAGCCAGGGACTGATCTTCACAGCCACCGCAAAAGCTGCAAGAAGTACCATAAAGAGCAGCAGGTCTGGCTGAACACCCCGGCTGAGAACAGCAATGACGATGCTGAGCAGGAGCAGCGTTGAAAAGTCACCGACCAGTGCTGCGATCAACATTGCCTGCCCATAGTTCGTACCGGTCATCTGCCGCTCTTTCAAGATGGGAACCACAATCCCCAAAGATGTGGTGCTAAGGATCAATCCCATGAGAAGTGGGTTGCGCGCCATTCCTGCCTGCGCAAGGCCAAACCCCACTGCTAAAGCGAGAAGAACTGTCAACCCAAAACTCATCAGCGCCAGCGGGATGGGCTGCTTCCAGGCCGATCCTTTCTTTTCACCGATTGTTCCAGAGCGGAGCGAGTCGAAGTTTACCTCCAGCCCCGAGAGGAACATCAGGAAGGTGAAACCAAACTCAGCCAGGAACGAAAGGGTTGGAGAAGGCTCAACAATATTCAGCCCGCTACGACCGATAAGAATACCGGCCAGGATTTCGCCGACGACAATTGGCAGGCGAACGATACGCATGCGTGATGCGAACACAGGCACAACCACCGCC
>JAEZBH010000151.1 GCA_023427285.1 Pseudomonadota bacterium | reverse complement strand
GGTTCGTTGTTTGGGTTTTCTGCCATAGTTGTGTGTTCACAGTATTCTGGAATCTGCGACTCGTGGAACGTGATATCCGTATATAAAGTAGGAGGAAATTCGTATGCTTCAAACCTTAAAAGCGATGAATGCACAGACACTGTATTGGGTACAGCCAAAAGCGATGGAAAAACGGTTTGAGCTGCGGAGCGCCGATCAGCAGTTTGCTTCGCTGCATTTCCCCAGCGCGTTTGGGTCGCTGGCGACTGCCTCAACTGCCGATGGCACGTGGACGTATAAGCGGGTAGGCTTTTTTAACACGCGCATCACCATCCGCTCGGAGGGCAGCGAAACCGACCTGGCGATCTTCAAGCCCAAGTGGACCGGCACCCAGGGCACGCTGGAGACTGCCAACGGCCAAACCTACCTGTGGAACACAGCCAATTTTTGGGGAACTCGCTTTCAGTTCACCGATGCCCATGGGAGCCCCCTGGTGAATTTTCACCTGGGAGCCGACGATTGGAAGCTTTCCAACATCTTCAAGACGCAGGCGCGGATGGAGATTGATCCCGGCGCGGTAGGGGTGGCCGACCTGCCCATTCTGGCCACGATTGGCTTCTACCTGCTCATCCTGTATCAAGAGGACTCCTCGGCGGCTACCAGTGTGGCCGTGGTAACATAAATACGCGAAAAGGGCCGCCCAACTGCTAGGCGGCCCTTTTGTACTATTGGTAACTGTAGACCGGCTCAACTGAGATACCCGTCTTATTATCCCAGCCGTACAGCCGGGCGCGGACCAGCTTTTCATCGGCCCTGGCTGCTATTTGTACGCCTCTCTGTTCGATCAGCGCGCGGACGTGCCTACCGAGGTTTGCCGACTGCTCGAAGATTTCGTAGATGTGGTCGGCGATGTCGTCGGCGGCGATGCGGTTGATCGATACTTTGCCGCACTCCTCGCACTGGTGGACCAGCATCAGCTCACCCTGATCTTTGCCGTACTTCTTCCCGGCCCGCTTGAAGGTCAGGCCGACCGGGCACATCTTGCCCTTGCAGGCCGAGAGCCGGTCGCCGGATTGGTGCAGATCCATATGCCGCGAATGCAGGCAGTAGGGGCAGTGGTTGCGGTTGTGCACGCCAGAAAGCTCGGCATTGGCGGAGATAATCTGGCGGCAGTGAATGCACTTAAAGTCACCGAATGTGTCGCTCATCCATCGTGTGCGCATGGTTAATCTTCCTGTTTCAAGCGCATATAGCTCTGGTAGCGGCGGGGCCTGATCGCCCCGGCCACTACTGCCTTGCGAACGGCGCAGCCCGGCTCGTCGTCGTGGGCGCAGTCGAGCCCGAACCGGCAGCGGCCTACGTAAGGGGCCATCTCGGGGAAGAACAGGGCCATTTCATCGGGGTCTACGTCCCACAGGCCGAACTCGCGCACGCCTGGGGTGTCGACGATGGCCCCATCCCCGCCAGCCAGGGGGAACATTTCGAGGTGCGTGGTGGTATGGCGCCCTTTGCCCAGCTTGCCATCGCTCACCGCGTTGACCTTCTGCCCCAGCCCGGGCTGAAGGGCGTTGAGCAGTGTGGTTTTGCCTACGCCCGATTTTCCCACCAGGACTGAGGTGCGCCCGCGCAGTGCCTGGCGCAACTCGTCGATGCCTTCGCCTGTTTCGGCGCACACCAGGTGCACGGTATAGCCGATGCGGCGGTACTCTTCCATCGCGTCGAGGATTTCCTCGTCGACCTGGCCGTTTTCCGACTGCACCAGATCCAACTTGGTGATGCAGATCAGCGATGGCAGGTTGTGCGATTCGGCGGCGACCAGGTAGCGGTCGAGCATGTTCCAGTGCGGGGCGGGGCGGGCTGCGGCGAACACCGGCACCACCTGATCTACGTTGGCCACGATTACCTGCTCCACGAGCTGCGAGCCGGTGACAACGGCGCGGCGCGAGAGTCGGCTCAGGCGCGGCAGTACGTCGATGATTGTGGCGGGGCGGCCGGGTATTTCGATAAAGCGCACCACGTCGCCAATGGCGATGGTGTCAATCTCGCTGGCGCTATTACGGTTTGCTTTTTTATCACCCCGGCGGCCGTTTTTGCCAGATGGGGCGGATTCTTTTGAGAAATGTTTCGGCAGGGCGCAGGTGATGGTGCGCCCGGAGGTATGGACGTCGTATTGTCCGGTAGTCTTCTTGATAACGATACCCTGAAGGGTTTGTTCGGTCGTGCGTATGCTCATTTTTGCGGTTCCTGCGGAGAACAAAAAAACGCCAGTCGCGGTTACCCGTGGCTGGCATTTTCTTCCGTCAGCGGTGGCCCAGGGTTCTCCTGGGGGGTGCGCGCTTGCAGACCGGCGATTCGCCGGTGGATGCCTGCGCGGCCCTGCTGCGTATTAAATCAAAAGGCCACGGGGTATGAGCACAACCCGTGGCCCTGTCATCAAGGAGAAAGATCTTCTCTTATCGAGCAGACAGGAGGCGCGCCCATACGGCAAACGGATATGCAAGAACCGCGACTTGAGCCATAAATTTTGCGCCTCCCTTCAAAGAGTAGTTTCTGACGTAAGCTTGATTTCTCAAACCTGGGTTAGTGTAGCACGGTTGATATGAGAATACAACTACCCAAAAGTCCAGGTCTCGATCATTTTTCGCACGGATCGGGTCATTTCTACTGAGAATTCCGCCGAGAACTTTTTGGCATAGTTGAACTGCCCCGCGTTTTCAATACCATCCTGACGCGGTCCACTGGAAAGGAGCTGCGCGTTGCGCTGGGCGAACATCTGCTCCAGCGCTGGGCCGTCCAGGCGGCGGTAGGTGTTTTTGTGCACGATGCACTCG
>JAEZBH010000008.1 GCA_023427285.1 Pseudomonadota bacterium | reverse complement strand
GTTCAAGAGCAACCCCCGCCTCCTGCCGCTGCTGGCCAAGCTGCTGACGGTGGCCCCGCCCGTGGCCGATGCCCTGCGCCGCACGCCCGAGTTGCTTGACACGCTGCTGGACCCCGGCGCTGCCATGACGCTAGCGGATGCGGAGTTGCTGGGCCAGTCGTTGACGCTGCGGCTTCAGCACTACGAGGATCTGGAAGGCAAGCTGGACGAGGCCCGGCGCTGGGTGGCGGAGAACCAGTTCCTCATCGGCGTTGGCTTGCTCGAGAAGATCCTGACGCCCGAGCAGGCGCGCGTTTCCTACAGCTTGCTCGCGGACCTTGTTGTCCGGGCGCTGACGGACGCCACTATCGAGACGTTCAGCCGCCGCCATGGCCGGGTGCCGGGGGGCGAGCTGATTATTCTGGCGCTGGGGCGCTACGGCAGCGCCAACCTGACAGCAGGCTCCGACCTCGACATCGTGTTCCTGTTCACCGGCGAGCATGATGCAATGTCGGACGGCCCCTCGCCGCTCTCTGCCGCCGGCTACTTCAACCGGCTGGCCCAGCGGGTGATTACCGCCCTTTCGGCCCAGACGGCGGCAGGCGGCCTCTACAAGGTGGACACGCGCCTGCGCCCCTCCGGCCAGCAGGGCATGCTGGCGGTCACGATCGAGAGCTTTCTGCAATACCAGCAGAAGGATGCCTGGACGTGGGAGCACATGGCGCTGACCCCGGCGCGGGTGATCTACGGCCCAGAGGAGGCGCGCTCCACCCTGATGGACGGGATTGCCGAGGTGATCCGCCACCCGCGCGACCCGGCCAAGCTGAAAAAAGACGTGCTGGAGATGCGCGGCGAGATGGACAAGCACCTGCCCGCCCGCACGCCCTGGGATGTGAAGCGGCGGCGCGGCGGTCTGGTGGACCTGGAGTTCATCGCCCAATACCTGACCCTGCGCGAGGCTCCCGGCGGCGCGCTGCCGCCGCTGGGCTCGCCCGCCGCCATTCTGGCAAATGTTGCCAAAACCGACCTGCTGCCCCCGGAGACCGCCCAACACCTGGTTGAGGCGTATGATTGCCTCTCGACCGTGCAGTCTGTTCTGCGCGTGGGCTTCGAGAAACCGCCCGAAACCGCCGACATCAACCCCAGCATGGCGGCCACGCTGTCACGCGGACTTGGCAAGACAGGCTTGCGCAACACGGAAGCCACGCTATCCAAGGCCTGTGACTCGGTGATCGCAAGCTGGAGTGTCGTGTTCGGCTCTCCACGCCCGCGCCAGAAGGAGAGCAAAGTATGACCACGACGATTGAAGCCCCGGTTGCCGCCCCGGTTTCTGCCCCGGTTGCAGCGGGCCAGCCCGCCCCGGAGTTCGCGCTGGCGCTGGACGATGGCCGCACGGTGAGCCTTGCGGACCTGAAGGGCAAGATCGTGGTTCTGTACTTCTACCCGAAGGACGACACCTCGGGCTGCACCTCTGAAGCCAAGGCGTTCTCGGAGTTGAAGGCCGAGTTCGAGGCAAGCAATGCCGTCATCATCGGCGTCTCGAAGGACAGCATCGCCTCCCACCGGAAGTTCCGCGCCAAGTACGACCTGACGGTGGAGCTGGGCGCAGACCCGGAGCTGGAGACCATCCAGAAGTACGGCGTTTGGGTCGAGAAAACCCTTTACGGTCGCAAGTACATGGGCATCGAGCGCGCCACCTTCCTCATCGACGGCGAAGGCGTGGTGCGTCAGGCCTGGCGCAAGGTGAAGGTCAACGGCCACGCCGATGCCGTGCTGAAGGCCGTCAAGGCCCTCGGCTGAGCCCGTTTGGATTTCAAAACAGGTTAATATTCATTTTGCAGGGGACTCGTCCCCTGCACCCCATTCGTTTTCAGGGCCGTGTTTCCGGCGCTTGCCGGAAATTCAGATCGGGAGCGCGGCCCTTTGAAACAAACGGGTGGTCAGGAGGGACACGCCCCTCCTGACAATGTAAAACACACGACCCTCGTTACGCGTTTCTGAAGGTTCCCCTGTCATGATCGACACCACGCAGCCTGAACGACTGGCCACGCTGGGCCAGGCGGCAATTGATGTGCTGAACACCGCCGATGCCGTTGAAAAGGCCCGGCTTTCCCAAAAGCACGCGCAAAGCTGGCGCGAGGGTCGGCTGACGTGGTCCTTCGGCACCCTGCCCCCGGAGAGACCGGCCCGCCCGGAGCATCCGCAACTGCTTCCCGCCAACCAGATGCCCAAGCGCGGCAAGGCGGGATCGCAAGGCTCGCGCATCAATCTGCTGCACGCGCTGGCCCATATCGAACTGAACGCAATCGACCTTGCCTGGGATCTGATCGCCCGCTTCGGCATGAAACTGCCCCGCCAGTTTTCCCATGACTGGGTGCAGGTGGCCGATGAGGAATCACTGCACTTTTTGCTCATAAACGACAGACTGATGGAACTCGGCAGTCATTACGGCGCTTTGCCCGCCCATGATGGTTTGTGGGAAGCCGCGCAGGTCACCTCTCATGATCTGCTCGCCCGTCTTGCCGTTGTGCCCATGGTTCTGGAGGCGCGCGGGCTGGACGTCACGCCCCAGACCATCGAGCGGCTGGTGAAGGCTGAGGACCATAAAAGCGCGGAAATCCTTGGCCGTATCTACCGGGATGAGATCGGCCATGTTGCTGCCGGCAACAAGTGGTTTCAGTATCAGTGCGCGTTGTCTGGCGTAGAACCGGTTGCGGCGTTTCATGATTCCGTACGGCGTTATTTCCGGGGCGAATTGAAACCGCCCTTCAACGACAGCGCGCGTCTGGAGGCCGGTTTATCGCCCGCGTTTTACCAACCTCTTGCAGGAACAAGCCAAGCCTGAGTAAAACACGCCGCCGCGTTTACCATGTCGCCGTTGACCATTTTGGCCCGGCGACTGGAGAGGGACGAAACGAATTGCCGGCGCGCAAGCCGGCACGGACAAAGTGCAACAGCAGGAGCTCGCACCGTGGAGAAATTCAAAGGCCTGCTCCGGGTCTGCAAGGGAAACGTCGCCAGACTTTTCCCTGAACGCCAAATCTACTACCGCACGGATGACAACGTTCGTTTCATCAGGATTTCCACCGTCCAGCAGATCATGGCCGCAACCAGCGCCATCGCCCTGTTCGGCACCGTGACGGCTCTGGGCGTGACCTCGGTGGTGCGTCACTTCGAACTCGACCAGCGCGAACGCCGCGTCGAGGCCATGGAAGGCGACATCACCCAGGTGGCCAGCCGGATCGAGACGCGGCAGCAACTGCTGCTGGAGCTGCTCAACCGCCGCCTGCAACCTGAAACCGGCGCGAATGACTTTGCCCAGACCGCCGATGCCAGCGCCGCCCTGGAGGCTGACGACATCGGCCCCGGCATGAGCGACGGCACGGTCGAGTTGCACCGCTACCGCAGCTACGAGCAGCAGCAGCTGGCCCTGATCCAGTCCGCAAGCCTTGCAGCCGAAACCCGCATTCGCGAAACCGAGGCGGTGCTGAAGCGCCTTGGCCTCAACAGCCGCCGCCTTGTGGGCCAGTCTCCGGCGAACCTGCGCGCAACCGGCCTTGGCGGACCGCTCATCGAGGCAAGCTTTGCCCTCAAGCACGGCAAGAGCTTCTCCGGCGCGTTCGAGGCCCCGTTCCGAAACCTCATCTCCTCGTGGAACCGGCTGGATTCCCTTGAGAGGGCAAGCCTGTCCATTCCCGCCCTCGTGCCGGTCAAGTCATACGAAAGCTCCAGCGGCTACGGCTACCGCCACGATCCATTCACCGGTCATAACGCGTTCCACAACGGCGTTGACATCACCGGACGCCATGGCGAGCCGATCATGGCTGCGGCAGGCGGCACCGTCACCCGCGCCGCCTACTGGGGCGCTTACGGCCAGATGGTGGAGATCGACCATGGCCGGGGGCTCGTCACCCGCTACGGCCATCTCTCCAAGATCAAGGCGCGCACCGGCGACCGGGTCACACCGGGCACGGTGATCGGCCTGATGGGATCAACGGGCCGCTCCACCGGTACCCACCTGCACTATGAAGTGCGCTACGAGGACCGGGCGCTGAACCCGACGGCCTTCCTCAAGGCCGCCGATGACCTGCTGGCGATCCAGAAGCGGGCGCAGGAAGCACAGCAAGGCTGAGGAGGGAAACGCGGCTTGTCCGTGCGGGTGATTGAATTCGCCCCCCAATCTCCTTAGATCAGACACAGGCGGCCTGTTGCCGCCTTGAGGAGAACGAGCCATGTCGCAATCAACCGTTTCCCTGTCGGAAGCAGCCGCCCAGCGGATCGCCACGCTCATCGAGCGACAGGGCAATCCCCGGCTCAAGCTGCGCCTGTCGGTGGACGGCGGCGGCTGCTCGGGCTTTCAGTACAAGTTCGGCTTCGATGAGGCCGTGCAGGACGATGACACCGTGGTTGAGCGCAACGGCGTGACCATGGTGGTGGACGCAGTCAGCCTGCCGCTGCTGGAAGGCGCGGAAGTTGATTTCGTCGAGACGCTGGGGGCCGCCTCGTTTCAGGTGCAGAACCCGAACGCCCAGTCTTCGTGCGGCTGCGGCACCTCTTTTTCGATTTGACCGACGTTTTCGGCTGACCTGATTTTCCAAGCAAACGGGGCCATTCGTGCGCATTGCAACCTTCAACATCAACGGGACCGGCGCGCGCCTGCCCCGCCTTCTGGAATGGCTGGACGAATTCAAGCCGGACGTGGCCT
>JAEZBH010000559.1 GCA_023427285.1 Pseudomonadota bacterium | reverse complement strand
GATCGAGTCCGCGCCAAGGTCCGGACCCACCGTGCGCTCTTCCAGAATCTGGAGCGGAGCCGGCAGCGCACCGGCGCGCAGCAGAACGGCCAGGTTGTTGGCCTCGTCCACCGAGAAGCCGCCCGAGATGACGCCCGAGCCGCCCAGAATGGGCTCGTTGATGCGCGGCGCCGAGATCACCTCGTTGTCGAGAATGATCGCGAACGGCTTGCCCGTGTTCTCCTTGGTCACCTGACCGAAGCGCTTGCCGCCTGCGGTGTTGAAGCGGAAGGAGACGACCGGCTGGCCCTGCTGATAGCTGGGCTGGGCGTCGGTCAGCTCCTCGCCCGAGATGATGACCCGGCGGCGCACGGCGATCTTCTGGTTCTCATCGCCCTGCATCGACAGAACCTCGGTGCCGGGAGGCACGCGGCCCGCATACAGGTCTTCGGCCGCGATGTCGGTGTTCACCAGCTTGAACTCAAGCTTGGCGGTCTTGCCCAGAATTTCCTTGAGCTGACCCGGATCCTTCAGGCCCGGCACCTGCACGAGGATGCGGTCCTCGCCCTGGCGCACGATGGTCGGCTCGCGGGTGCCCATTTCGTCGATACGCCGGCGCACGATCTCGATGGACTGCTCCACCGCAAGGCGCTTGCGTTCCTTGATGCCGGCGTCGGTCAGGCGCACGGTGACCCGCGTGCCGTCCCGAACCGAGACGTCGATGTCGCGCTGACCCGAGAAACTGCCGCCGATCGGCTGGGAGAGACCTCGCATGGCCTCCACCACCGCATCGACGTCGCTCGCGTCGCGCACGAGGAAGCTGACGGAATTCGGCCCCGTCTCGAAGTCGCCGTAGCCGACCCGCCCGCCATTTGCGTCGCGGGTGTCGCGCAGCGTGGCACGGACGGAGTCTTCCAGCGTTTCCACCTGCTGCTTGATCACCGCCTCGGTATCGACGGCGAGCAGGAGGTGCGAGCCTCCGCGCAGGTCAAGACCCAGATTGATCTGCTGGTGGGGCATCCAGCCCGGCCAGCGGGCCACCTGAGCTTCGGGAAACAGGTTCGGCAGGGCGAAGATCGTGCCCGCAATCAGCGTCAGCACGATCGCCCAGATCTTCCAGCGGGGAAAATCCAACATAGTCGGGGCCGAGGGCCGGATTAATTCTTGGCGACGTCGTTGGCCGGTTCGCCCTTCACGCGAACGTCGGCCAGGGTGGACTTCACCACCTGCACGTGGACGCCGTTGGCGATTTCCACCTGCACTTCGGTTTCGTCAACCCGGGTCACCTTGCCGATGAGGCCGCCGGAAGTCACGACCGTGTCGCCGCGCTTCACGTTGCTGACCATTTCACGGTGCTGCTTCATGCGCTTCTGCTGCGGACGGATCAGGAAGAAGTAGAAGATCACGAAGATCGCGATCAGCGGCAGAAGCTGCATGAAGGGGTTGGCTCCGCCGGCAGCGCCGGCAGCCTGAGCATATGCGGGAGAAATGAACATTGTTCACGGTTTCCAATTGGTATGAGATCAAGGCCGCGACTATACAGACGACGCCCCATTTCGCAACGTTTGACGAGGACCGGGGTTTGACATAGGCCTCGTTTAACGAGGATCAGGGTTTGACAACAACTCCGGTCCGGCAAACTGCCTGATCCGCCGCACTGCCCGTCGCCCTGTCCGCCATCTTGCCCGCCGCCTTCAGGACTGGCAGATGGGGATGGTTCGTTACATCAGCAAGTACCTTGAGCGAGTTTCATGCCCAATTCCCTGCAAGAAGTCATGCCCCTCCTTGCCCACATCGCCGACGCTCTTGATCGCCTTGCGCCGCCGCCACCGCCCCCGACCGACCTCTCCGCCTTCCCCGGCTACGTGTGGGATGGGGAGCGCGAAGTCTTCCAGCCGGTGGCGAGCATCAGCCGCGTGCCCCTCTCCCTGCTGCGCGGCGTTGACCGGCAGAAGGAGCTGCTGCTGGAGAACACCCGCCGCTTCGCCCAGCGCCTGCCCGCCAACAACGCCCTGCTCTGGGGCGCCCGCGGCATGGGCAAGAGCTCTTTGGTCAAGGCCGTGCAGGGCCACCTGCTTGCCGAGGAAGGCCTCGACTTCGCCATCGTCGAGATCCACCGCGAGGACATCGAAACCCTGCCGAAGCTGATGCGCCAGCTCACCAACCACCCGCGCCTGTTCCTCCTTTACTGCGACGACCTCTCGTTCGATGCAGGCGACAGCCGCTACAAGGCCCTCAAAGCCGTGCTCGAGGGCGGCCTTGAGGGACGCCCGGCCAACTGTCTGTTCTACGCCACCTCCAACCGCCGCCACCTTATCCCGCGCGACATCATGGAGAACGAGAAGCGCGATGCCATCAACCCGCGCGACGTGGTGGAAGACAAGGTCTCCCTCTCGGACCGCTTCGGCCTGTGGATCGGCTTCCACTCTTGCACGCAGGACGAATTCCTCGAAATGATCGAGGGTTACATCAATCACTTCAATCTTCCGATCACCATGGACGAGGCCCGCCCCATGGCCATCGAGTGGGCCGCCACCCGCGGCTCGCGCAGCGGCCGCGTCGCCTTCCAACTCATTCAGGACATCGCGGGCCGCCACGGCATCCGGCTGGGGTGAACTGGGCTGAGAGACCTTCTTCAGCAAATTGAAAACACAGATAAATTTTGTTCATTTGTGGG
>JAEZBH010000544.1 GCA_023427285.1 Pseudomonadota bacterium | reverse complement strand
ATTTTGGCGAGGCGTCGCACCAGACCGGCCAGCGCCACGTCCTGACCGCTCGCATCAACCCCATGGTAGGCGTTCACGTTCTGGCCAAGCAGGCTGATCTCCGAAACGCCGCTTTCCACCAGCGAGCGCACCTCGTCCTCAATGGCCGCAACCGGGCGCGAGGTTTCAGCGCCGCGGGTGTAGGGCACCACGCAGAAAGTGCAGAACTTGTCGCAGCCTTCCTGTGCCGTCACGAACGCCGTCGGGCCGCTGGTGCCGCGCTTCTTGGGCAACTGGTCGAACTTGGCTTCCGCCGGGAAATCGGTGTCGAGCACGCGGGCACGCTGGCCCTGTTCCTGCGCCTTGCGGGCGCTGGCCAGCATTTCGGGCAGGCGATGGTAGGTCTGCGGGCCGAACACCATGTTCACGGCGGGCTCGCGGCGCATGATCTCCTGGCCTTCGGCCTGTGCCACGCACCCGGCCACCGCGATCAGCGTCTCGTTGCCCTGCTCCTTGCGCTCACGGGCGGTTTTGCGCAGGCGGCCCACTTCCGAATAGACCTTCTCGGCGGCTTTCTCGCGGATGTGGCAGGTGTTGAGGATGACGAGATCGGCCTCGTCCGCATTGTCCGTCGGGGTGTAGCCCTCAGCCCCGAGCAACTCGCCCATGCGCTCGGAGTCATACACGTTCATCTGGCAGCCGTAGGTCTTGATGTGGACCTTCTTGCTGCCGGGGGAGGTGGAATTCGTCACCGGAAAATGCTCGCTCTTGCCTTGTGCGTCGAACGCCAGCGAAGGTTTACTCGTTCCCTTGGCATTCTCGTTCAACTCGCCTCAATAAACCAATGTGCGCCTGTTCTCAATTGGCTGTATGGCGGATGCGCCTCACAGCTCGCCCCGGTTGGCGCGCAGCAGGCCCTGGGCGATCACCTCTTCGCAATAGCGGGCCAGTTCCTTGCGGTTGGCAAAGTCCGACCGCTGCACCGGATCGTGAAACTGAACGAGCGCCCGCACCTTGCCCAGACCCAGCAGCTCCCATGCATGAGGGGCCAGATCCATGTCTCCCACCCACGCGATCTTGTGGCGGCTGTTGCGCACCACCGGCAGGCCGTTGATGTGGGTATAGGCTACAGTAACCGGCTGCACCGTCACGTCCACCGCGTCATTCTCCGCAATGGCGAACAGGGAGGATTTGAACGGCCTGACCGTGCGGCCCGCCGTGCTGGTGCCCTCGGGGAACAGGATGATGCTGTGGCCCGCCGCCATGCGATCGGCAATCTCGTTGGACTGCTCGCGCGAGCGGGTGCGGCGCTCCCGCTCCACATAGATGGTGCGTTGCAGGTCGGACAGGCGGCCAACCATGCCCCACTGGCCCACTTCCGCCTTGGCAACGAAGCTGCCGAGGATCTGCGTGCCGAGCACGGGGATGTCCACCCACGAAATATGGTTGGCGGCGAACAGGGTCGGCTTGCCCTCAACCGGCGCGCCGATCACATCCACCTTCATGCCCATGGCTCTGCAGAGCAGGCGGTGGAATTTGCGGGGAATGCGCGGCGGAGCGTTCGGGAACAGGCGCATGAACACGGCTTGTGACGGCCCCAGAACCGATAGCCCCAGCGATGCCCACGTCAGGGCTCTGATGGCGCGCCAGTCCTGATCGAAGGTGTCGGAGAACGGGTTCAGCAAAGGCGAAGCGCCCATGGTTCCTGCCTGCTCGGTTTGCGACAACGCAATATGTTGTCGGCGGGCTGTGCCCTGTCAGGATTATAAATAAAGCAAAAGCGCCATGGATGCCATGGCGCTTCGGGTGTGACGGTGCCTCAGGGGGCCCGATCAATCGTTGCCAATCAGTCGTTGCCCGCCTTGTCCTTGTCGCTGAGGGGGACGCCGTAAAGCTCCATCCGGTGATCGACCAGCCGGTAGCCGAGGCGCTCGGCGATGCGCCGCTGGAGTTCCTCGATTTCCGGGTCATGGAATTCCACCACCTTGCCGGTGTCCAGATCGATCAGGTGGTCGTGGTGCGCATCCGGCATGGGCTCATAGCGCGAGCGGCCGTCACGGAAGTCATGGCGCTCCAGAATGCCTGCTTCCTCGAACAGGCGCACGGTGCGGTACACCGTGGCAATGGAGATGCGCTTGTCGATCGCCGTTGCGCGACGATACACTTCCTCAACGTCAGGGTGGTCCGACGCTTCGCCAAGGACACGGGCAATCACTCGGCGTTGGTCTGTCATCCGCATGCCGCGCTCGACACACAGCGCCTCAATATCGACGTGGATTCCCATGATCGGTACTCCTCAGCAGAACGGAAAGACTAAAGCGAGAAGAAGGCCCTCGCAAGACGCCAGACCGTATCAAGTGTGCAATCGATGCACACTCTAGCGGCTGGCAATGCGAAAGCCTTCTGTCAAACAGTTCCGGCGTTCAAAAAAAACGTCGGAAATATAAAGCTAGTGAACCAGGAATTAGGCCCGCTTCTTGCGGCGCGTGCCGAGTCCGATCTTCTTGGCCAGCTGACGGCGCTGCTGGGCATAGTTCGGGGCAACCATCGGGTAATCAGCCGGAAGGTTCCACTTGGTGCGGTAAGCTTCCGGGGTCATGTTGTAGTGCGTCATCAAGTGACGCTTCAACATTTTCAGCTTCTTACCGTCTTCCAGACAAATGATATAGTCGGGCTTGATCGAGGAGCGGACAGATACGGCCGGTTCCTGTTTGGTTTCCACCTTAACAGGTGCGCTGCCAAGCCGAGAGAGAGCACTATAAACGTTCTCGATCAGGTTCGGCAGATCAGAAACGGCAACGGTATTGTTGGCGACATGCGAAGAAACAATATCTGCAGTCAGGGTCAACAAGTCATCGCCAGTGGTAGAATGGTCGCTCATGGGATCTTTCCCCTTGCAAGGCGCAGTGATCGATTTTGAATTAAACACCCCTCTGTATGAGCGTATGTTCTCTTTTTCCTGAAAAAACAAGAGGGGCTTTAATAGAATTTGTGAATTTCAGAGATTTAGGATTCTACTAACAGCCGATGCATGGTCAGTGCGTCATGCAGTTGGCCATTATCTGAGCGGTAATAACCGGGTCGTTTCCCCACGACTTCGAATCCGCGCGATTTATACAGGTAAATCGCATCAGTATTTCCGGATCTGACCTCCAGAAACATATCACGCGTGCTGGAAGCGGAGCAGATTTCGATAGTGTAGTCTAATAAACGCCCGCCAAGACCCTTGCCACGCTGGTTTGGTGCAACGGCAATCAGCAGCAACTCGGCCTCATCCACAACCTGACGAACAAGGGCAAAGCCTGCCGGATGGGACTGGGTGTTGTCCTGCGTGAAGGCCAGCGCAACGGTGGTGCCGGGCATGGAGAGGGCGGAGATAATCTGGTCAGCCGACCAGCGCTCGCCGTATTGCGGATCGAAGCTGGCGTCGATGAGGGCCTTGAGGCCGTCCGCCTCCACCCGTTCCGGTGTCAGGATGCGGACCATCGCCAATCTCAAGCGCCGGAAGCCGGGGGCAAGACCGCGCCGCCGGGCAGGCGGGCATCGTGCGGGCGCACGTAAAAGGCTTGCGGCGGCAAAGCAAAATCGGGCAGGCGCGACAGCAGCGCCACGTGGGCCGCATCGGTCCATTCGGGTGCAAGCACGGTCAACTGCTTGCCGCTGGCCTCATGGGCCAGCATCGCGCCCGAACCGGCAATGAACGTGCATCCATGCTCTGCGGCCAGCCGTGCCGCGTCTTCCGGCGAGACGGCAACCGCCTCGCTGAGTGCTGTGGGCGTTCCTTCCGCTGCCCGGAACAGCTGGGCATAGACCTGACCCCGGCTGGCATCGATGGCGGCAAGGAACGGCGCGTCTCCGAGGGTGTCCCGATTCTCTTCCAGCGCGGCCAGCGCCAGAACGGAGAGGGAGGAGACGCCGTGGCAGGTGGTGCCCCACGCCAGCGCAAAGGCGCGGGCGGCGGCAAGGCCAACGCGGATGCCGGTGAAGCTGCCGGGGCCTGCCGCCACCGCCACCGCGCTGATCTGGCTTGGGTCAACCCCGGCGTCGGCCAGCAGTTCGCCCACCATCGGCACGAGGCGCTCCGCATGACCCCGGGCGATCAGCTCGAAGCGCATGGCGCGAACCCCTCCGTCCGTCTCCACAAGCGCAGCGGAGCATCCCGAAAGGGCGGTGTCGATGCCCAGGATCAGCGGAGGGGTCATGAGCTTCGGCCTTCTTTCCAGCAATTAGCGGAGTTGGCAGGCGTCCTCGAACGACAGGCGCGGCAGGCGCGGATGCAGAGCCGCGTCATCGCCGTAGCCGAGGCAGCAGATGAAATTGGTTTTCACGGTCGTGCCCTCGAAGAAGGCGGCGTCAACCTTGGCGGCATCGAAGCCGGACATCGGGCCGCAGTCCAGCCCCAGAGCGCGGGCGGCCATGATGAGATAGGCCCCTTGCAGCGAGGCGTTGCGCAGAATGGTTTCCTGCGTCAGCGCGGCATTGCCCGCGAACATGTCGCGCGCGCCGGGCATGTGGGGGAACAGCTCGGGCAGCTTGTCGTAGAACGCTTCGTCCTGTCCGATGATCGCAACCGCGCCGCAGGTGCGCACCCGCTCCTTGTTGCTGCCGCTCACGCACTCGGCCAGCTGGTCACGCGCCTCCTGGCTGTGAGCAAAGACGATACGGGCCGGGGAGCAGTTCAGGGCGGTCGGAGCCAGACGCATCAGGTCATAGAGCGTGCGCAGCTGCACCTCCGTTACCGGCTTGTTCAGCCAGACGCGCGGCGTGCGGGCAGCGCGGAAGAGAATGTCCAGATCCCGATCTGCGATGATCTCACCCATGAAGTCACTCTTCTTTCTATGACGCAACTGAAGACGATAAAAAATCTTACGCCCGTATGCGCAAGGCACCGGGCGTAAGTAAAGCCTTTAACTGATGTAGCCGACGTTCGATTAAACGGCGCGAACTTCGATCACTTCGGGCACGTAATGCTTCAGCAGGGACTCGATGCCGTTCTTCAGCGTGGCGGTCGAGGACGGGCAGCCGGAACATGCGCCCTGCATACGCAGGTAAACCACGCCCTGGCGGAAGCCCTGATAGATGATGTCGCCGCCGTCGCGCGCCACGGCCGGGCGAATCCGGCTCTCCAGCAGCTCGCGGATCTGGAGGATGATGTCCTCGTCGGCCGGATCATCGGCGTCAGCCAGCGCGGCTTCTTCGGCTCCTTCATGCAGCAGCGGCGCACCGCTGGTGAAGTGCTGCATGATGATGCCCAGAATCTGCGGCTTCAGCTCGGTCCAGTCGGCGGAGCCCTCGGCCTTGGTGACGGCCACGAAATCAGCGCCGAAGAACACGCCGGTCACATCGCCCAGGCCGAACAGCGCCTTGGCCAGCGGCGAGCGCTCTGCGGATTCCGCGTCGGGAAAATCCACGGTGTCGCTTGCGCTGACGGTGCGTCCCGGCAGGAACTTCAGGGTCGCCGGGTTCGGCGTGCGCTCGGTCTGGATGAACATCAGGTCAACTCCTCGTCTTGCGCCGGATGTGGCGATCGGGCCGGGGCGCGTCAAGAGTGACGGACCAAGCGCTGCTGTTCTGGTGGCTTTTGTTGTGTTTCCGCGGAAGGGCCCGGCCCCCCGCACTCGGCCTTAATTAATCGTCTCGCGCGGGTACACGCCCCAGATCTCGTTGCGGCGGATCCAGCCGGTGCGCCCGCCGATGTTGAGCTGGCACCAGTCTTCCTCGCACAGCGTAATCTTGGCGACAACGCCCGGCTCCACCCGCCACACGGCGGCCGAGCCGGTCTCGGGGCGGGCATAAAGGGTGCGCACCTGCGCGGTGACGAACGCGGTGCGCACGGAGGTGAGCAGGTGCCGGTTCACCCAGCCCTCAATGCCGTCCACATCGCGGATGCGACGCCAGATGCCGTATTCCTGAATGATCTCCACCGGCATGCCGCGCCGCTTGTACACCCAGGTGATGGGGTAGCGCCGGTCCGGCCCGGTGCGCAGGTTCACCTCGTTCGAGCCGAGGGAGACGAAGCGCGGCAGCGGCAGGCCGCTTTCGCTGGCCTTGTCGTCCTCTTTGGCTTCCTGGGCGGCGGCCGGTGCGCTTCCAATCGCTCCAAACCCGATGCCCGCCGCGCACAGCAGCCCCAGCATTCCGGCGCAGGAGAGGCGGCGCAGCATGGAGGCACGGGCAGGGCGGGTGACCGAAAGGGAAGAGGAGGTAAGCCGTTTGAGCATCGCGTCGTCACCTTCGATACGCTATTCAGAGTGAGCGGGTTTCGCCGGTCAGGCGGGCGGAAGCATTGCGCTGACTGTCGCTGGAGGGCAAGAGCTATACCAAGCTATGGCCCAGCTTTCGAGCGGGGCGCGTGTCTTGCCGCAGGCAAGTGCGACCAGTTCAGTTCCTGAGCAGATGTTTTGCCAGTCGGGCAGATTGTAATCCGCTCTGGAACCGGGGGACGGGTTGTGCGACTCTTGACCCCTTGTTTCAGAACCTACTACGAACAGCATAGTTATGACCGGGCTGATCGAACAGGGCATGCCATGAATCAGAAGCGTCCGAAAGTCGTTGTAACCCGCCGCCTGCCGGAAGCGGTTGAAACCCGGATGGCGGAGCTGTTCGACGTGACGCTCAATCTGGATGACGCCACGTTCGACCGTGACATGCTGGCTGACGCCATGGCCGAAGCCGATGTGTTGGTGCCGACCCTGACCGATGACGTGAATGCCGAGCTGATCGCCAACGCCGGCCCCAACCTCAAGCTGATCGCCAACTTCGGCAATGGCGTGGAT
>JAEZBH010000538.1 GCA_023427285.1 Pseudomonadota bacterium | reverse complement strand
CAAGGCAACCAGCGGCGACTTCCGCACCACCGGTGGCGTTGCTGTTGAGGGCGACTACCGCTCGCACAGCCTGATGCTGGGCGTGGCCTTCAACTTCTGCACGAAGGCTGAAGAGCCGGCTGCTCCGCCGCCGCCGCCCCCGCCGCCGCCGGCTCCGGCTCCGGCACCGGCTCCGGCTCCGGAACCCGCTCCGGCACCGGCTCCGGTTGTGCCTGGCCCGTACATGGTCTTCTTCGAATTCGATAAGGCCGAACTGACCGCTGATGCTCAGCAGGTGCTGGCTCAGGCTGCTGAAGCCTTCAAGGCTGGCGCACCGGTTTCGGTTCTGGTTCAGGGTCACACCGACCGTTCGGGTACTGACGCCTACAACCAGAAGCTCTCCGAGCGTCGCGCTGCCGCTGCCAAGGCTTTCCTGGAAAGCAAGGGCCTGACCGGCGACGCGCTGAAGGCTGAAGCTTTCGGTGAAAGCCAGCCGCTCGTCGACACCGCTGACGGTGTTCGTGAGCCGCAGAACCGTCGCGTCGAGATCAAGATCGCTCAGTAAGCGATCGATCTCTTCGACGAAGGATCTAAAGGGAACGCCCGGCAGGTTTGCCGGGCGTTTTCTTTTGCGTGGAGGAGTTGCGGCCCGGCGCTTTCCTGTACGGCGCATGAAAAAAGGGGCGCTTCCCCGTGGAAGCGCCCCTTGGCGTGAAGACTGAAGCCTGCGATTAGCGAGTGGGCGCAGCGCTGGCGATGAGGGTGCCGCTGACCAGCTGGGTAAAGGTGGGCTGGGCGTTGCGCGCCACGGCCAAAAGCTGGTTCGGAGCCGCGTTCATGGCCTCGATGCTGATATCGGCAGCCTTGCTGCAGAACAGCGCCTTTTGCTTGATTGTCGCGAAGCGGTTGTAGGTCTGCGTGTTGATGCGGTCGAACTTGGCCGGACCGCCGCGCTTGCTGGCCAGCGAGTTGTACACCCGCTTCAGCTCATCTTCATGCAGACGAATGAAAGTGTTGTAACGATCGGGCAGGGCCAGCATCGGATCGGCCTGGCACTGGAGGGCGGCCACGTTCAGGGCCGCGCGCATGTCCCAGATGGTTTCCAGCTCAGACAGGGTGGCGCTGGCGGCAGCAGGAGCGGAAGGCTTGCGCGGAGCCGCCTTCGCATGAGCCTGGGCGGTGACCAGGAGCCCCGCCAGAACAAAAGATGCAGTGATCGTCTTCATGCGCGCAGAATTACCGTTGGCTCCGATCTGGTCAAGTATCCATGGTGTCAAATGAGACGGATTGCCAGAACAGCGGAAATCTGCGGCGAAACAGCAGGTGTGGGAAGGAGCGCAATCAGCCGAGCAGGCGGCTCAGCTTCATGGCAACGCCCATATCGCCCTCAACCTTGATCTTGCCGAACATGAAGGCGGCCTGCGCGCTCTTGCGACCGGCGATAATGTCGAGCAGGTCTTCCAGCTTCACCTTGATGGTGCAGTCTGCCGGACCATCGGCATTGGAAATGGTGTTGGGGGAGGCGGTGCCGTCAAAGCGGATCAGGCCGTCAGCGCCGAAGTCCAGCTTGATGATGTTGGGCACGCCAATGTCCGTGTCGAGCTTGCGACGCAGCTTTTCGGTCAATTCCGCAAGGGTCATCGTTCTGCCTTCTGAAATGCACCTGGGTGATGCTGTACCGGCTCACCCGGCCCCAGTCAAAAATGGGGGGCAAAAAGAAAGGCCGCCCGATTGGGCGGCCTTCCTCAAGCTCGCGATGCGAGTGCTTACTGAGCAGCAGCTGCGTCGACAGCAGCAGCAGCGTCGGTAGCAGCTGCGTCAACAGCGCCTTCAACAGCAGCAGCAGCGTCTGCACCAGCTTCAGCAGCAGCTTCAGCGGTTGCACCAGCGTCCAGAGCGGCGTCGGTTGCAACTTCAGCAGCGTCGGTTGCAGCTTCAGCAGCAGCTTCGGTCTGCTCAGCAGCAGCGTCGGTTGCCTGCTCAGCGCCACCGCAAGCAGCCAGAGCAACAGCTGCACCAGCAACCAGAGCAGCAGACTTCAGTTTCAGCAGAAGATCACCCATGTTCGACTCCTTAGATTTGTCAAAGAGTGGTTTTGGTTAGCCCGTGTTTTCCCCAAACCGCGCGGAACCTTAGCCACAATTAGTTACCGTAACAAGCGGCTTAATGATTGCGACCTCGCCATAGTCCCAAGCCTTGTTTGCCCAGCATGGTGGGGAGGAATCTTCCGCCGCATCGCCGCCGTATCCCAAGCGTGACGTTATGGCAATAGGGACAATGCTTAAGTCTACTGAAATGATTTGGCTAAAAGTGTTGCCGCCGTAAGTATCAGAAATAGGCCGAAAATTTTCTTCAACTTTTGGGCAGGAAGAGCATGGGCAAGCCGTACGCCGACCGGTGCGAGGGTCATCATGGGTACCAGCATGAGGAAAAATGGCACGAGTTGGATGTAACCGAAATGAGGAGCACTGCCTGAGTCGACGCCCCAGCCCGAATAGACCCACCCAAAAAGACCAGGAAGGGAGATGCAAAGGCCTAGCGCTGCCGAGGTGCCGACCGCCCGATGGAGCGGAACTCCGAAGGCGCTGAGGCTGGGAACGCTCAGCGAGCCGCCGCCAATGCCCATCCAGGAGGACAGAAGGCCGATCGTGGCGGCAATCGCGCCCTGAACCGGCACGGGCGGCAGCGTGTCGGCAATTTTCGGTATGGGGCGGCTGCGGCTCATCAGCCAGCCGACCAGAATGGCGACGGTGCCGAAGATGATGCCGAGAGTTTTGGTGGGAATGTAAGACGCTATCGCCCCGGCGAAGAATGCGCCAAGCCCGATCGCAGGCCCCCAGACTTTGAGAATGGAGAAGTCCACAGCGCCGCGCCGATGATGGGAGCGGGCGGATATGATGGACGTGGGAACGATGAGCGCGACGGACGTGGCGATGGCCGCGTGCATGGTCACGTCAGGAGCAAGGCCAAGATGGGGGGCAAGAAAGGTCAGCGCCGGGACGATGACGATGCCGCCGCCAACGCCCAGAAGACCGGCCAGTGTTCCGGCAAGGGAGCCGATCAGCAGGCTTAAAAGGATCAATGCAACCGACATGGTGTCTCCATGGGGCCGCTTGATTGCAGAGGCGCAGCGGGCCCGCCTTTTTTATGGAAAGTGGTTTGTTAACCTTGCAGAATGGATAAATCGGCAACGGTTCTGTCCTGCCTTCTAGCCGGAACATTAGGAACATGCACCCTTTGCCCTTCAGAATCATTGCGATTTGCCTGGCCTATAGTGTGGTTGGCGGATTGGCCGCGTTGGCCGTCACCGTGCTGGCGAAGGCGAGTTCGATTGCGGCCATCCTCATCGGCTTGCTGGTGGTGGGCGTGGGGCTGCTGTTCCAGCTCGTGCTGGGCATGGCAGGAGAGCGTCACCGGGCTGTGGCTTGGGTTGCGGAGCAGGATCGGCTGCTGCCGGAGCTGAACGAGCGCCTGCTGCGGATGGAAGAGAACATGGCGGCCGTGCTGGATGGGACCGCCGTGCCGCATGGCCGACAGGTTGAGGATCTGGCCGCTGAAGTCAGTCTGTTGCGGCTGATGATGGAGCGGCTGGCAAGCGAGGGCCGCACTTTGGAGGGCGAGGCGGACGCAAGCCTTGCAGGTGCGGAGGATGCGGCCGGACGCGACGTGGCGGCGCTGCTGCGCTCTGCGTTGAAAGACAGCCGGGTCGATTTGTATCTACAGCCGATCGTGCGGCTGCCCAGCCGGAAGGTTGCCTATTATGAAGCCTTCTCCCGCCTGCGCGACGAACAGGGCCGGGTCTTCGCGCCAGGCCAGTATCTGGATGTGCTGGGAGACGCATCGGACGCGGGCCTTGTGCCGCTGCTCGATAACCTGCTGCTGTTCCGTTCCATCAACCTGATCCGGCGGCTGGGGCCGCGCCGTCCGGGGGTTAAGCTGTTCTGCAATATGTCCACCAGCTCACTGGCAGACGGCAGCTTCCTGCCCGAACTTGCCGATTTTCTGCGCCAGCAGCCGGAGCTGGCGGGGCGTCTGGTGTTCGAATTCACGGCTAGGGACCTGTCGCGCGTGCCGGAGGCGTCTGAGACCTATCTGGAAGAGCTGGCCGCGCAGGGGTTCGCCTTTTCCATCGATAATGTGGCGGATGTCGATACGCTGGACCCGGAGCAACTGGCGGCTCTGAACGTGCGGTTCGTGAAGGTGGATGCGGCGCACCTGCTGGCGGCAGAGACGCCGGAGCCCAAGTCGCGGCTGGCGGAGCGCTTCGAGGCGCACGGCGTGACGCTGATCGCCACCCGCATCGAGACGGACAGGACGGTGGCCGAGGTGCTGGATCTGGGCGTGTCCTACGGGCAGGGCTACCTG
>JAEZBH010000475.1 GCA_023427285.1 Pseudomonadota bacterium | reverse complement strand
GGTTGGTGGTGCTCTGGCTGTCGGCGTGGCGGTTCTGGACCAGTTCCGCATCGGCGCTGAGGCCGCGATTTGCCTCGTGCTCCGGCTCACGCTGGCCGGCATGGCGGCTGGTCTCGAAGTTGCGGCTTTTATCGCCGGTATCGCTTAATGCGCCTGCGGCCAGCGCGGCGGGGTAGCGTTTATCGGGCTGAAGCTCGGCGGGCGTGAGCGGGTCCGGCATCTCGGGCAATGCCGGGGAGGCTTGCTCGCGCGGTTCGGCGTTGTACCACTTGGCCTCTGACTTGGCGGCCTTGGCTTTCTGGCGGTAGGCGGCCTTTTTGGCGTGCCTCTGGCCTTTGGTCTCTGGGGTTTCCTCCTCAAGGGCCTCTGCCCGGGTGGTATCATCGGGAGCGCGGCCGCTGTTCCGGTTTCTGGGCCTGTATGCCATACACATCCTCCACTTGACTGAACGCACGCGAACGTGCGCTGTCTTCCTTTGCGGAACGGGTGCTGCGCGGAGCTGTTCCTTGGGCATGCGCCCCGCAGTGGGATCAGGCGGCGAGGGGCTGGCGCAGAACTCTTGGCCGTTGCACGATAAATCGTAGCTCAGAGCGTTTTCTCAGGAACTCCAGAAAGGCGGGAAGGCTTGCGTTGAAGGCAGGTTCGCGGGCGGCTGCCTCTTCAAGTTCGAGGTGAATTTTCCCGGTCTCGTCGAGGTAGGTAAACATGTAGAGCATCGGCACCTGCCGGGCGTGCGCCCATGCGAACAGGTTGGGGGAGATCAGGACATCGCGGCTGTCTGATTTCCGTTGGTCGGTGAAGTCGACGAAGCTGACGACAGTTCTGCCCTCTTTCAGTGCGGCGTCGAGTTTTCTGAGCAGCGTTGCGGGGTGGTGGGCGTCTATGCCTTTCAGGGGCGTTGGGTGCCCCCAGTTCCAGCCGGTCATGTCGCTTTTTTCATTGCCGATGAACAGGGGCGATAGCCCTTCCCGGCGCAGGGCGCCATGGGCCGAGAGCGTCATGAACGTGTGCATGGTGACGATCAGTACGCCGCGTTTTTCACTGCGCGCCGTGTCCAGAGCGGCGGCGTTGTGAACCTCGATGTCGAGGGGAAAGCTGTTCCCGTAGCGGGTCATGCGGGTGATGAGGCGGTTCATCAGGATCGTGCGCATGGGAATGGCGCCCGGTCCGCAGCGACCGCGCAGACGCTCAAGCCAGGGCGCAACCCGCTTTGCAAACCGGAACGCCCGCTGCTGTGCCGTTGCGGGCGATCCTGCCAGCCATACAGGGTACGCAATCAGATCCATCGCCCGGTCGAACAGAAAAAGCCGCCACAGCTTCAAACGCCACTTCATACCCAAACTCAAGCCGTACGTAATCTTGACGGCCTCTGATACAAAGCATGTCGAAACGCCACAATAGATTTAGGCAAAATGTTGCAGTCTACTCCAGATAGAAATCGATGGTGGTGACGACGCGCACCTTCTGGTTGGGGCTGCTGTTCTCGTGCATGGTCTCGCCGTCGCGCGGCAGGATCGAGAAATAGCCCTGGCTTGCCTGCTTGATGCCGCCAACGCGGCTGTCGCTGTCGTTGGCGAACTGCTCGGCCCCGGCGCGGGCGTCCCTGGTGGCGGCGGCGATCATCTCCGGCTTGATGCTGTTGAGCTTCGTGAAGCTGTACACCACCGGCATGCCGTTGCCTTCCAGCAGCACGCCCCGGCGCACCAGCTCGCTCATGGCGGCGTGGGCCTTTTGCGCGGCTTCCACCTTGGGGGTGCGCAACTGCATGGTCTGGCGCACGGTGATGTTGTTGCGCCGGGAGGCGTCAAGCTGGGGGTTGTTGTCGATGTACTGGTTCACCGAAACGCCGGTGGTGGTCATCTCGTCGTCCGAGAAGCCGTAGCTTTTGAGGAAATCGCGGATGGTTTGGGTGTCGCGGTCGATCTTGCCCTGCACGGTCTCCAGCTGGTGGCCAACGGCGCTGTAGGCGATGTTCCAGGTGGCAACGTCCGCCACCACGTCGCGCTCGGCCAGGCCCCGCATGGTCACGGACCTGTCGGCGCGTCGTGCGTTCTTGAAGCCGTCGCCCACGAAGTAGCCGCCTGCGGTCAGTCCCACGGCCACGAGTGCAGCTGCGCCGATGATGATTGTATTCCGCTCGCTCACGGTACATTCCCCGGTTGCTTTGTCTTGGTAATGCAAAGCTTATGTCATTAATACCGGACAGCAAATCCCGTCCGGCGAACTGGTCCGACCATAAGACCGGATGCGTAATGATCTGGATGCCGCTCCCCCGGCGCGTCACTTACTGGAGGCAAGAACATGGGTCTGAAATATCTGCACACGATGGTCCGGGTGTCGGACGTCGATGAATCGCTGCGGTTCTATTGCGATCTGCTGGGTTTGCGCGAAGTCCGCCGCCATGAGAACGAGGCGGGCCGCTTCACGCTCATCTACCTTGCCGCGCCCGGTGATGAGGATGCGCAGGTGGAGCTGACCTGGAACTGGGACGAGAAGGGTTATGACGGGGGCCGCAACTTCGGCCACCTCGCCTACGCGGTGGACAACGTGTACGAGGCTTGCCAGCGCCTGATGGACGGCGGCGTCACCATCTCCCGTCCGCCGCGCGACGGCTGGATGGCGTTCGTGCGTTCGCCGGACGGCATTTCCATCGAGCTGCTCCAGAAGGGCGAGCGCCTTGCCCCGGCAGAGCCGTGGGTCTCCATGCCCAACACCGGTACTTGGTGATTTGAAGAAATTGCGCGGCGGCCCAAGGGGGGGCTGCCGCGTTCTTTAGGGGGAGGTGCGTTATGCTTGACGTTGTTCAGATTCCGGTTCTCGCCGACAATTACGTCTATCTGCTGGGTCACAAGGACAGCAAAACCTGCGCTGTTGTCGATCCGGCGGTGCCTGAGCCCGTGCTGGAGGCGGCTCATGAGCATGGCTGGCTGATTACCCACATTCTCAATACCCACTGGCATGGCGACCACACCGGCGCGAACGAGGCGATCAAGCTGGCGACCGACTGCACCGTCATCGGTCCGCGCGCCGAGCAGGACAAGATTCCCGCCATCGACATTGCTGTGGGCGAGGGCGACATCGTGGAGCTTCCCGGCGGAGACCGCGCCCATGTGCTCGACGTGCCGGGCCACACCGCCGGTCATATCGCCTTCCATTTCGAGCGGCAGGGCCTGCTGTTCTGCGGCGACACCCTGTTCGGCCTTGGCTGCGGCCGCCTGTTCGAAGGCACGGCGGAGCAGATGTGGAACAGCCTGCACAAGCTGGCCCGCTTGCCGGACAACACCGAAGTTTACTGCGCCCACGAATACACCGAAGCCAATGGCCGCTTCGCGCTGACCGTTGAGCCCGGCAACGATAACCTTGTGGATCGCATGGTCGAGGTTCACCGCAACCGCGCCTCCGGCATTCCCACCGTGCCGTTCCTGCTGGGCGTCGACAAGGCGACCAACCCCTTCCTCACCGCCACCTCGCTTGAGGAGTTCACCCGCCGCCGCGCGGCCAAGGACGTGTTCCGGGGGTAGGGTTTTGTTTACGCAGGAGGGGCTTGACCCTCCTGCACCTCCCAATTCGTTTTTCGGGCCGCGCTTATGGGACGGGC
>JAEZBH010000388.1 GCA_023427285.1 Pseudomonadota bacterium | reverse complement strand
CATCAATGGTGATGGGACCAACGGCAAAGCCCAGGAAGAAAGCCGAGGCGTAGAAGGCAACCACCCGCCCGCGCAGGTGCGGCGGGGCGGCAAGGTTCACCCAGCTCTCGCCCAGCAGCCACGGCATGGTGAGGCCGAGCGCGGCGCCCAGCCTGAGGCCGATCCATGCCCACACGTAAGGCAGCAGCTGCATGCCGATGAGCGCGGCAATGCCGACGGCGCAGCCGCCCGCCATCATGGCGGTGGGGTTGATGCGCGGCATGCGGGCCACCAGCGGCAGCATGATGAGCAGCGCCAGCGCGGTCATGGCGGCAGAGAGCCCCACTTCCCACGAAGCCGCGCCCCAGTCCTTGAAGCGCAGCGCGGTCAGCGGCGCCAGAATGCCGAGACTCGCACCGACGCACCCCATGTGGAGAATGATGGCAACCAGTCCCGGCAGGGGATTGCGCACAGGCAGGGTTGCCTGCTCGGCAAGCTCGGCGCGTACGGGCATTCAAGAACTCCGCAAATCACAAGGGGCGCAGCCATGCCAGAACCGGAATGGTCGGTCGAGCCTTCCTCCGGTCAGAGGCCTCGCGATCAAGACGAGAAACTGCATTCCATTCCCCCCATTGCACATTCAGGCCCGCATCCGCATAGGACGGCGCAGGACGGGGGGAAGCCAGACATATAGTTGCTGGCGGTCATTTCTGCAATCCGTGGTATATTTTGGCCCATTCCCGCCCATGATAGGAGACCGACCGAATGATCGAACTGCTGATTCCCCAGCGCCGCCGCAGCCTTGGCGGCGGCCTCGAAGTGGGCCGCGTGCTCCCCTATGCCAAGCGGCGGATGGTTGGCCCCTTCGTGTTTTTCGATCACATGGGTCCGGTTGAGTTTGCCCCCGGCATCCCGCGCGAGATGGACGTGCGCCCGCATCCGCACATCGGCCTCTCCACCGTCACCTACCTGCTCTCGGGCGAGATGATGCACCGCGACAGCGTGGGCTCGGAAATGTCGATCCGCCCCGCCGAGGTGAACTGGATGACCGCCGGGAGCGGCATCACCCACTCCGAACGGTTCGAGAAGGCCCGCCGCGAGGGCGACCGCCTGCACGGCCTTCAGGCATGGGTGGCCTTGCCGACGGAGTCTGAAGAGGCCGATCCCGCCTTTTCCCACCACGCGGGCGCTGACCTGCCCCAATGGCAGGAAGCGGGCGTGCATGGCCGCCTGATCGCAGGCAGCGCCTACGGCCTGACGGCGGGCGTCAAGACTCACTCCCCGCTGTTTTATGTCCACCTCGACATGACGGCAGGCGCAACCGCCGAGCTGCCCTCCGATTATCCCGAGAGGGCGCTGTACCTCGTCTCGGGGCTCATCGAGCTTGAGGGCGTACGCTACCAGCCCGGCCAGATGATCGTCGTTGCCCCCGGCGCATCCCGCATCACGGCGGTTGAGCCGTCGACCGTCATGCTGCTGGGCGGCGAGCCGGTTGGCCCGCGCTTCCTTTACTGGAACTTTGTCTCCTCCTCGCAGGAGCGGCTGGAGCAGGCCAAGGAAGACTGGAAGGCGGGCCGCATGAAGCTGCCGGACCTCGACAATGAGGAATTCATCCCCCTGCCCGAGGAGCCCGCGCCTCAACCCAATCCCATGTCGTAACGGGCCCGATTTGCCCAAATGCGGAAGGTAGCCTAAACGCTTGGATTGCAGCCGGTTGAAACCCGGCTGCGCGTTTTGTGTCATATTCAAGTCGGGGCTTCTGCCGTTCATGGATGATCTGTTCACCCGCCTCGCCGTTGCCCTGGCCATCGGACTTCTCGTCGGCCTGGAGCGCGGCTGGCACACGCGCGACGAGCAGGACAAGCAACGCGCCGCCGGGTTTCGCACCTTTGCGCTGTGCGGCCTGCTCGGCGGCGTCTCGGGCGCGCTCAGCCAGATCACCGGCCCGGTTCTGCTTGGCTTTATCTTCGCGGCCTACACCGCCGCGTTTGGCGCGTTCCAGTGGCTGGAGGCGCGGGCGAACAACGATCTGGGGGCAACCTCCATCGTTGCGGGCATGCTCACGTTCGTGCTCGGAGCCTATGCGGTTCTGGGCAATCTCGACATCGCCATCGGCTGCGCCGTTGCCATGACCCTGCTGCTGGCGCTGCGCGATCCGCTGCACAAATGGATCGCCGCCCTGCGGTGGGAGGAAATGCGCGCGGTGCTGATCCTGCTCGCCATGTCCTTCCTCTTGCTGCCGATCCTGCCCAACCGCACCATCGACCCGTGGGACAGCATCAACCCGGCCCAGATCTGGCTGCTGGCCATCATGATCGCCAGCATCTCCTTCGGCGGCTATGTCGCCATGCGCATATTCGGCAGCAACCTCGGCATTCTGATGGCCGCAATTGCCGGAGGGCTGTCGTCCTCCACCGCCACCACGCTGGCGCTGGCCCGGCTGGGCGGCGAGACGCCTGCAGCAGACCGTCCCCTGGCTGCGGGCATTCTGGTCTCCTGCGTCGTCATGGTGGCGCGGGTGGCGGCGGTTGCCGCAGTCCTCAACCCGTCTCTCCTGGCAACCCTCTGGCTGCCGCTGACAGCGGGCGCCGTTGCGCTGGCGGGAACGGCGGCCATGCTGCTTCTGCGCAATCACACCGAGAAGGCCCATCCGGTCATCCAGACCTCCAACCCCCTCGCCCTTGGCACCGCCATCAAGCTGGCGCTCATCATCGGCGTCATCACGCTGGCGGCAGAGGCCGTGCAGCGTACCGTGGGCGATGCAGGCGTTCTGGTTGTCGCTGCCGTCTCGGGCGTTGCCGATGTTGACGCCATCACCATCTCCATGGCCAATCTGGGCGGCCAGCAGATCGCCATGAACGTTGCCGTTCTGGCCATCGCGCTCGCCGTTGGCGTCAACACCCTGTCAAAGGTGGCCATGGCGGCCTACGTCGGCGGTGCGCGCATCGGCCGCGATGTCGGCATCGGCAGCGTGCTGGCGCTGGTTGCGGCAGGCGCTGCAATGCTCCTGATTTAAACACGCGCAAACGCCATCGGCCTGCACGCAGTGCAGGCTCAACAGACTGAAATGTAGGAAAGATTTTGGTGCCCCTGGCCGGACTCGAACCAGCACGACGTTTCCGCCACTTGATTTTGAGTCAAGCGTGTCTACCAATTCCACCACAGGGGCACCGGTCTTGGTCGGCCGCACTATAGAGACGGTTGTGCTCTGGTCAATCATGACTTTGCACGACAGGCACGACTTTTCGAGACAGAAGCCCATTCGTTGAATAAAGAAGGTGCCAGACCTCATCCGGTCTCGCCCATCACGGTTTGGCCTGGCCCAGTTCAGCCCGGCCCAGTTTAATTTAGAAAGCCCAGCGGTTCACCATGACGCGCAAGCCCCGTCCCCCGGTTTCTTCGTTTTCCCGCCCGTCCGCACCTGATCGCGGTCGTGGGCGACCCGCTCGGCGCGACAGGCCCGCTCAGGACGAGCGCATGGAGACCGAGCGTCCCGCCCGAGCCGCTCCCAACAAAAACCCTTACGGCAAGTCGCCCTACGGCAAGCCCGTCGCCACTAAAGCCCCCTACGGCAAAAGCGCATCGCCCCGTGGCGGTCAGCGTCCGGCAGCAGCAGCCAAGGCCAAGGCCGCACCTGTCAGGGCCGAGCCCCGCTTCGAGGCGCACGAGCCCCAGC
>JAEZBH010000345.1 GCA_023427285.1 Pseudomonadota bacterium | reverse complement strand
CAGGGCGGGCAGGCCTTCCGCGCTCTGCGCCTCTGCCAGTTCCACATGGCTGCGGGGCGGCCCGGCCCGCACCGGCACGCCGCCGCTGACGATGAGAACGCCGGTGCGCGGCGCGGCGTCGATAGGTGCCGGATGCAGCACGCCCACCAGCGCCTCGCCCTCGCAGGGGAAGATCAGCGGTTTGCTGGCCGGTGTCATAGCCGGGCCTCCACCATATCGGCCAGTGCCGCGGCCAACGCCACGGGTTCGGCGGGCTGATACAAAGTCCACGGGGCCTCAACCGCAAGGGTGCGGCGGCCAGGGGCGGACGGCGGGGGCTCCAGACCGGGGGCGATCAGATCCAGCCGCTCAAGCGGAACGCTCTGTGCCGTCTCCAGCAGGGGCGCGAGCTTGAGCGTGCTGATGTGATTGACCAGATTTGGCCCCATCTCATAGCCCGCGATTTCAACGGCATTGCCAGCATCGAGCTGGGCTTGCAGATAGCCAAGGGTGATGCGCGGGCCGATTTCCAGAGAGGCGGCGGAGCGGATACGCAGCCAGTGGCGCATGTGGGCCCGGCCATCTTCCACCGGATCGAGCAGCAGGAGGGAGGCGGCCTTCAGTCCTCGTGCCACTGCATCGGCTGCCAGCAGCCCGCCAAGGCGAATGCCGATCAGGTGAAGGCCAAGACCCTGCTCGCTCAGGTGCCGGGCGCAGGCGTCAAGGGCGTCGAGCCAGCCGGACCATGTGACGGCGTGGAAAGGCAGCGGGCAGTCGCCCGTGCCGGGAAGGTCCGGCAGCAGGGAGGCGATGCCGCGTGCAGCCAGCAACTGGCCCGTCAGCGCCATGAGACGCCGGGTGCGGTTCATTTCCTCCGCAAACGGCGGCGCGAACAGCACGGCGCAGGGCCGTGCCGGGGTGGAGGGTTCAGGGGCGCGCCAGATGGCAGGCACGCTGCCTGCCGGGCTGGGGATACATTGGTACTCGGGCCACCCGGGGGGGCTCAAGCGGTCACCTTGGCCGTCAGGAAGGTAGAGAGGCTGCCGAACGTCTCGAAGATGTCGGCGCTCACGTCCTCATCGTCGATCATGATGTCGAAGCGCTCTTCCAGCGCCGTCAGCAGCGGGGCGATGGCCATGGAGTCGAGCTCCGGCAGAGCGCCAAGCAGCGGGGTCTCCAGCGTCAGGCCCTCGGCGCGTGCGCCAAGACCCAGCACGCTGGCGAGCAATTCGCGCAGGCGCGCCTCGACGGCGGCATCGGACTTTACGATAAGCTGAGACATAGGCATCATCGCCCTCGGATTTTTCGCCACGAAACCGCGCGGTTATACTCGCACGATGCTTGAACGCACAACATCCTTAGCACTGCAAAAATCCTGCTATCAGGGCGGATCGCCGGGGCCGGTCGCATCGTGACGCCTCCGGTGGTCTCTCATGCAAGCATTTCGGGTGCCGGAGCCGTGCGGCTGAGCGGCCAGCTTGAACGCTGCGCCACCTTGTCATGGCGCACCACGCGGCTGTGCGGCTTCCTTCCGGGGGCAGAGTTTCACCGCTACATCTTTGCAGCCATTCCGCGTGCCGCGCTGCCTGCGATGCCGCGCGGCTATACGGTGCGGACGCTGAGCGCGGCGGAGTGCCGTCAGTTTGACCTTGGCGCACCGGCTGATGCGGTGGCCTACCGGCTGGGGCTGGGCTGCGAGGCGCTGGCTGCGTTCAACCGGAAGCAGGATCTGGTGGGGGTGTTCTGGCTGTCGGACCAGCCCTTTCGGGAAGACGAGATCGACCTGTGGTATGACACGCAAGGGCAGGGGGCGTGGGATCTGGGGCTCTATGTGCCGCCGGAGCATCGCGCCACCCGGGCTTTTGCCGCCTTGTGGGCCGGTGCTGGCGAATGGCTGGATGCGCGGGGATTGGGCTGGTCGTTCAGCCGGATAACCGATTATAACGCCGCTTCGCTTTCGGCCCATGCCCGCCTGCAAGGCTGGCGGCTGGGAACGGCTTGGGGGTTACGCATGGGGAAGTGGCAATTGACCGTATCAACGCACCTACCGCGTCCGCATTGGCACCGGATTGGCGGCAACGCGCCGGTGATCCGCCTGACATCGCCCCATCAGGTGCCGCAGAAAGAGCAATGATGCCGCTTCCCGAAACAATTGATGGTCTGCTGGCTGAGGGTGCCGCCCGCTGGCCGGAGCGCCCGGCGATTGCCGACCGGCGGCAGGCGCTGGGCTATGCGGCACTCGATGCACTGGTCAGCCGGGTCGCCAATGGCTTTGCAGGGCAGGGTCTGGAAGCCGGGGCGCGTGTTGCCACCTATCTCGGCAAGGATGTGGAGGCGGTTGCCGCCATGCTGGGCGCGACTCGCGCCGGGGGCGTGTTCGTGCCGGTCAATCCGGTGCTGAAGGGGCGGCAGGTCCGCTACATCCTTGAAAACTGCACCGTGGATATTCTCGTGACCTCGCCCGAGCGCTGGCGGGCGCTGGCGGAGGCGGACGCAGTGCCGGAGACGGTGCGCCGCGTGGTGCTGACCGGCGCGGGTCCGGCGGCCGACGCTGCTGACAGCCGCCTTGTCGGCTGGAGCACTGTCATTGAAGCCGAAGCCCAATCCGGGGCCGTCACGCCGCGCACGGCGGAAGACGTGGCGGCCATTCTTTATACCTCAGGGTCCACCGGCAGTCCCAAAGGCGTGGTGCTGCCGCACCGCAGCCTTGTCACCGGCGCGGCGAGCGTTGCCCAGTATCTGGGCCTGAGCGAGGAAGACCGGGTGCTGGCGGTGCTGCCGCTCAGCTTTGACTACGGTCTCAACCAGATCACGTCTGCATTCAGGGCAGGCGCGAGCGTCGTGCTGCTGGACTACCTGTTCGCGGGCGATGTCGCCAAGGCGGTGGCGAAGCACGGCATCACCGGCCTTGCGGGCGTGCCGCCGCTGTGGATGCAGCTTGCCGCCGCCAAGTGGCCGGAGGAGGCGCGGCAGTCCTTGCGGTTCTTCACGAACTCGGGCGGGCGGATGCCGCGCCCGCTGCTGGAGAAGCTGCGCGCCCTCCTGCCCAACGCCACGCCTTATCTGATGTATGGCCTGACGGAGGCGTTCCGCTCCACCTTCCTTGATCCGGCAGAAGTGGATAGGCGGCCCGACTCCATCGGCAAGGCCGTGCCCTATGCCGAGGTGCTGGCGGTGCGACCTGACGGGCAGGAGACCGCCCCCGGCGAGCCGGGCGAGCTGGTGCATGTCGGCCCGTTCGTGGCGCTGGGCTACTGGGGCGATGCCGAGCGCACCGCACAGCGCTTCAAGCCCGCGC
>JAEZBH010000338.1 GCA_023427285.1 Pseudomonadota bacterium | reverse complement strand
GGCATAGGGTCTCCGGGAAGGCGGATTCAACAGGCTCTTATAGTATACTCAGGTTGAAACTTCAGCCGCTGGAGTTTTGTGTGTTTGTGGGTTTGTCGTGCCCGCCATACACACAAACTCGCAAAACTCCACGCATCCATTCAGGATCATCGCCCATGAACAAAACCGAACTGTTAGAAGAACTGGAAGACGCGCGGAAAGAGCTGTTCGACATGCTCGAAGACTTGCCCGACGCCATGCTGGTGGCGCCCAACGTGATGGGCGATTGGTCGATCAAAGATATGCTCGCCCACCTCACCTACTGGGAAGGCCAGATGGTCACCATGCTGTATCAAATTCAGCGCGGCATCGACCGGCCCTCATACCTGGATCTCAACACCCGCCCGGAAGAAGAGGTCAACCAGCAGGCACACGCCCTGAGCAAAGACCGCGCCCTGGAGCAGATCTGGCAAGACTGGCTCGGCGTGCGAAAGCAAACCATCCGCCGCGTTTCGGAGCTGAGCGACCGCGACCTGACCGACCCCCGCCGCTTCCCCTGGCTCAACAACGTACCCCTGGCACAGTGGATCGCCGACGCCACCTTCCTGCACGAAGAGGAACACGCCGAACAGATCGCCGAGTGGCTGGACCAGCAGGAGGAGGATGAAGACTCCGGGCCATCGAACAACGGGCACGGACCGGGTTAAGCGGCTTGCTTTCCCCTACCCAACCAGCTTTAGAAAGACTTCTACCACCCGGGGGTCGAAATGCCGGCCCGCTTCACGCGCGATGTAATCCAGCACATCCTTTTTGGGCCAGGCCAGCCGGTAATTGCGGTCGGTGATCAGCGCATCGTACACATCGACCACGGCAAAAATGCGTGCTGAAAGCGGTATCTCCTCGCCCTTCAGGCCGCGCGGGTAGCCGCTGCCATCCCATTTCTCGTGGTGGCAGTAGACCACATTCAGCGCGGGTTCCAGGTACTTGATGCCCGCCAGCATGCGATACGCAAGCTCGGGGTGCATCCGCAGCGTAACCCAGTCTTCTTCCGACAATGGGCCGGTCTTTAGCAGCACCCGGTCCGGGATGCCGATCTTGCCCAGGTCGTGCAGGCGCACCCCGCGCTGGAAGTGCTCCAGCTGCTTGCCGGTGATGCCCATTGTCTCCGCCAGCCGCGTGCTCAATTCGGTGACGCGGTTGGTATGCTGCGGCGACTCTTTGTTGCGCATCTCCAGCGCCTCTGCCAGCGCCTGGATCGTTGCATCGTAGGCGTTGGAAAGCTCTATGTTGGTGTGCCGCAGGCCTTCCATGATTTCCATGTTATCAATGGCAATGGCCACCTGCGTCGCAACGGATTGGAGGAACTTCTGCCAGGCCAGGTCGCTGCGGTTTACGTGATAGCGGTACACCTGCAAAATACCGCGCTGCAGCTTGTGCGCCGAAAGCGGAATCACCGCGCAGCCGGTAAAGCCTGTCATCTCGAACAATTCTTTGGCGCCTGGCGCGCTTTCGCGGCGCAAATCCAGATAGGTTAAGTTCCCGCCGTAATACACGCGGGCTGCCTGTTCCACCAGCCAATCGAGTACCCCCGGCGTGAGCGAGCCATCGAGAAATCCGGCTTCACCCACCATGCGCAAGGGGGTGTGCGCGGTGAGCATGTCCGTGTGCCCTTTGGTGACGCGGGTGCCAAAGTTCTCAGGCACAAACAACACCGCGGCGTCGATCTCAACTGGGTCGATCATGCGCGCCAGAACCGTCTCCGCCATGCTTTCCAGGTCCGACTGGGTAATGATGGCCTGGTCGATCTCGCGCAGGATGGTCGTACGGCGCAGTTCCTGCTCCAAGCGCATGTAGCTCTCGCGCAGGCTTACTTCGGTTTGCTTCTGCTCGGTCAGGTCTTCGAGGATCACCGCGTACTGGTTGGGCCTGGGGGAATAAATCTTAAATCCAAAGTGCCGGCCCAGCTCAGGAACGTACCGCTCAAAATTCAACGGTTCGCCGCTTTCCGCCACCTGCCGGATGCCATCGACGAAGAACTGCACATCGATCACCGGTAATCCGGTGCGCACGGTTTTTCCGGCCAGGCTGCCAGGCCCGACCCTCAGCAGGTGCTCGAAAGCGGGGTTCAGCGTCAGGTATCGGTAGTCGTCTTGTTCGCCGGGCACAGAATCGAGCAGGGCAAACCCATTGGTCATCGCATCAAACATCAGCCGGTAGCGCTCTTCACTCTCGCTCAGGCGCATTTCCAGGCTGTGCAGGTTCAGCGCCATTTCGATCGCGGCCCGCAGATCGCGCTCTTCCACCGGCTTGATCAGATAGCCATAGGGCGTGCTGCCTTGGGCCTCACGCAGAATGCTGTCTTCATCGAGCGCCGATAGAAAAATTACCGGGAGCTGGCAGGATTCTCGAATTTGCCGGGCTGCCTCAATTCCACTCATTTGCCCGGCAAGATTGATATCCATCAAAATTAAGTTTGGACGCAGCGTTACCGCCTGCTCCACTGCCTGTTCACCGGTATCCACTGGCCCCAATGGCGTGTAACCCATCCGCGTCAGTCGCAGCTTTAGCGTCAGCGCCAGTCCTTCCTCATCCTCTACAATCAATATTCTTGGCTTGTCTAACATGCGATCCCTTGTAATGCCTACACTTCGGTTCCCCCAACCGTTTTCCACCTCGCAGATGTGCATACGACGGCCGCCTCAAAATTGGACCGTTGGCAACAACCAATATCACAACTGCTCGGAAGAACTTATTTTATCGCAATATCTACTATTGCATTACCCCAAAACAATATTTTTTCATAAATTCGTGGAAGATTTTGTACATTCTGTTCTTTCGACCAGTGCCTACACTGGTATCAAGTATTATTACATGATTCCCACCCGTCAGCGTTTTCTGGCTCCTCACCCAACAGCAAAGGCTTGACTTTTCAAAAAACGCTCTTATAATCTATCTAACAATATAACAAAAGACTGTGAAGAGGACGAGTATGCGCCGCCCTGGCGGCACAGAGAGCGGGAGAAATTGGTGAGACCCCGCCCGTACAGCAGCGCAGAATGGACCTCGGAGTTGCAGGATGAACGCGAGATAAAGGGCTCGCTTGTAGTCCCCGCCGGAGCTGCCACCGTTACCAAGGCAAAGGGTATACCCGGTTTCACCGGCGTACCCAAAAGAGTGAGGCTGGCGTTTCCCCCTGTTGCATCACAACAGGGATTTTTTGTTAAAGGAGCGCCGTCTAACGAAGGTGGCACCACGGACTCGCGTTCGTCCTTCCATAGGATGAACGCGTTTTTTATTTGAAGGAGGGAACAATGACGACAAAAGGCAGAATCTTAACCGGGCACCGCCCCACTGGTCCGCGTCACATCGGCCATCTGGTTGGGACGCTGGAAACCTGGGCAAAACTGCAAGACAGCTACGAATGCTTTTTCCTCGTCGCGGATCTGCACGTGCTGACCACCGATTACGCCCACCCCGACCGGGTGCGCGAGAACAGCATGGGCATCGTGCTCGACTGGCTTGCCTCGGGCATTGACCCGAACCGCGCCACGCTGGTGCTCCAGTCGGCGGTGCCAGCGCACGCTCAGCTCAGCACGCTGCTGAGCATGCTGCTCACCGTATCGCGGCTGGAGCGCGTTCCCACCTACAAAGACCAGGTGCGCGAGCTCGGTTTGCAGCCCTCGATGGGTTTCCTCGGCTATCCAGTGCTTCAGGCTGCGGATATCCTGGCGTACAAGGCTAACATTGTACCGGTCGGTGAAGACCAGCTCCCGCACATCGAGCTGACCCGTGAGGCGGCCCGCAAATTCAACTTGCAGTACGGCGAAACCTTCCCCGAGCCGGATGGCCTGCTCTCTACCACACCGCGCCTGCCCGGCACCGACAACCGCACCATGCACACGTCTTACGGCAACGCCATCTTCCTGCGCGACAGCGAGGAAGAGACCACGCGCAAAGTGACGTCGATGTACACCGACCCCACCCGCCTGCGCGCCACCGACCCGGGCCATGTAGAGGGCAACCCCACCTTTGCCTACCACGACGTATTCAACCAGAACAAGGAAGAGGTAGAAGATCTGAAAGCCCGCTACGTGGTTGGCAAAGTGGGCGATGTGGAAGTAAAACGCAAGCTGGCCGCCGCTCTCAACAGCTACCTGGCTCCCATCCGCGCACGGCGCGAAGAGCTTGCCGCCCACCCGGATGACGTGATCGACATCCTGCGCGAAGGCACGCGCCGCGCCCAGGCGCTCACCGAGCAGGTGCTGGCCGAGGTACAGGATAAGATGGGCCTCGCCACCAACCTGCTCGTAGACCTTCCCGTTCCCACCACCGGCGGGCACGCAAGCCATCACGAGTACCCGCCCCAAAACCTGCTCTTCATTCCCTAGTTCACCCGGCCCGCAAACGCGTAGCATACGGGCCATCACACACTTACGCTGGAGAGGATATCCCAATGACTGACCATACCCGCTTCTTACTTTCTGAGCACGATGTGCCCAAGTTCTGGTACAACATTAACGCCGACAACCCTGTGCCTCCCGCCCCAGTGCTGCACCCGGGCACCAAAGAGCCGGTGACCCCAGATTTTCTCTCCGTGCTGTTCCCGATGGAAATCATCATGCAGGAGATCAGCACCGAGCGCTTCATCCAGATCCCCGATGAAGTGCGCGAGCTGTACAAGCTGTGGCGGCCCACACCCCTCATCCGCGCGCTGCGGTTGGAAAAAGCGCTGGGCACCACTGCCCACATCTACTA
>JAEZBH010000324.1 GCA_023427285.1 Pseudomonadota bacterium | reverse complement strand
CATGTCGCCAGCTATTTCGAATGGCAGGAACGTTCGAACCGTCCTGCGCCGTCCGCACCCGCTCCGCGAGTCGGCGCGATCAAGCGCCTGTTCTATCGCCTGACGGGTCGCGGCTGAACATCTCGTCGCTGAAGCTTTTCTCCGCGCGCCGCCGTCAACGACGAAGGATCATTTTCTTTTCTCGCGCGCTGCGACGGCTTTGATCCCGCCGAGTGCAAAGCTCACCAGATGTTCGACCATCGCGGCCGGCTCCGGCTTCAGCGATGGCAGTATCCTTGCGAGCACCTGCTCGTCCACCATCAACAGCATCACGCAGGGCCCCATCAGGCTGACGATGCACCGACTCACGGCCGGGTGATTCGCAGGCAGATCGAGAAGGCCGGCAATCAAGCCCATCATCAACTTCGCCTTGGGTGCGACCTGATTGGCCAGCATCCGCTCGACCATCGGTGTCGGCGCGAGCACTTCCCGGCTCAGCACACGCAATTCCCAGGCGCCGTCGCCGCGTCGCGCGATCTCTTCGACCAGGCGAGTGAAGAACAAACGTAGCCCCGCCACCGGATCGCTCTGATCTTTCACGGCAGCGGTCACCAGATCGATGCTGACCAGCCGCGCATGTGCCTCCTCGAGCACGGCTGCGTAAAGACCCTCCTTGCCGCCGAAGTGATAGTTGACTGCTGCGATGTTCGCATTGGCGCGCTCGCAGATCTCCTTGCTCGTAGCCCGCGTGTAGCCCTGCTCGGCGAACACCTGCCCACCCACTTCCAGGAGTTGCTGACGCGTCAGCGCGCCGTCCTCGCGTTGCGGCTTCGCCTTCGCACGTACGCCCTGCGTGCGGCGGATATTTTTCGGCATTTACGTCTCTAGTTGTAATTCAAATTTGATTTTGAATAGAATGCGCCGCACTTGCAAGTCACCTGGATTCCATCGTGAACAAGCGCATCGTCGGCATCGGGATCCTCGCTGCCGCCATCATCGGCATCGCAGTGTGGATTTCGACACGAGGCAGTCAGGGCAACTCGATCGTGCTGCACGGCAATGTGGATCTTCGCCAGGTGGAGCTGCCCTTCAACGACAGCGAGCGTATTGCCGAAGTCCTCGTGGAAGAAGGATCGACCGTTCGGGCCGGACAGGTGCTCGCGCGCCTCGATACCGGCCGGCTCCTGCCGCGCGTGAAGCAGGCAGAAGCCAGAGTCGCGGCCCAATCGGAGATGCTGCGCAAGCTTCGCAACGGCGCGCGGCCCGAGGAAATTGCGCAGGCGCGCGCGGCCGTCGCCGCCGCGGAAGCCGAAGCGGCGAACGCACGCAGCCAGATCGAGCGGTTGCAATCGATCAGTGCAGCCTCGGAAGGCCGAGCCATCAGCGCACAGGATCTCGAGGCCGCAACCGCGCAGGTGCGAACGAGCGAAGCGCGGCTGCAGAACAGCAAGGAGTCGCTGCGACTGATCCTGGCCGGCGCGCGGGAAGAGGACATCCAGACGGCGAGCGCGCAGCTGGACGCGGCGGAAGCCGATCTCGCTCTGCTGCAACGACAGCTCAAGGATGCCGAACTCGTTTCCCCCACCGATGGCGTGGTACGCAATCGTTTGATGGAACCGGGCGAGCTTGCGACGCCGCAGCGACCTGTCTTCTCCATCGCCGTCATGAATCCGAAATGGGTTCGCGCGTACGTGAGCGAAACCGACTTGGGCCGGGTGAATGTGGGGATGCCGGCGCGCGTCTCGATCGACAGCGCGCCCGATCACCTCATCGAAGGCACCATCGGCTTTCTCTCGTCGACCGCGGAGTTCACCCCGAAGACCGTGCAGACCGACGAGCTGCGCACCAGTCTCGTGTACGAAGTGCGCATCCTCGTGCGCGACGAGCAGAACCGATTGCGTCTCGGAATGCCTGCGACCGTCACCATCGATCCCACGCAGCACACTCCCGCCGCCAGCAACGCGAGCCTGTGAGATGTCACAGGACGACGTCATCGTTGCTCGCGAGCTATCCAAACGATTTGCGCGCGGCAAGACCGAGTTCGTCACTGCACTCGATGTCGTCTCGTTCGAAGCGCGACGCGGCGCACTGACGGCACTGGTCGGGCCCGACGGAGCAGGCAAGACCACGTTACTGCGCCTTGCAGCAGGATTGATGCGAGCGGATCAGGGCTCGCTGCATGTGCTCGGACTCGATGCGTCCACGCAGGCCCAGCAGATCCAGAACCGCATCAGCTACATGCCGCAGCGTTTTGGACTGTATGAAGACCTGAGCGTCCAGGAGAACCTGGATCTCTATGCCGATCTGCATGGTGTCTCGCCTGCGCAGCGCAACGATCGTTATCCGCGGCTGATGGACATGACGGCCCTCGGACCGTTTCGCGATCGGCTTGCGGGAAAACTGTCGGGCGGCATGAAGCAGAAGCTGGGACTCGCCTGCACACTCGTGCGCTCGCCGGAACTGCTGCTGCTCGATGAGCCCACCGTCGGCGTCGATCCGCTGTCCCGACGCGAGCTGTGGGACATCGTCGCGGGACTCGTGCGCAGCGAAGGGCTCACGGTTCTGGTGAGTACTTCCTATATGGACGAAGCCGAGCGCTGTGCGCATGTAGTCGTGATGCACGAAGGACGCGTGCTCGATGTCGGCGCCCCGCAGGACATCCGCCAACGCGCCGACGGCCATGTCTATTTCGCGAGGTCATTGCGACACGAATCCGCCCGCAGCTTGCAGGCACGCCTCATCGACATGCCTGAAATCATCGACGCGGTTCCGCACGGAGGACAGGTCCGTACGGTGCTGCATGCCGGGCAGGCCTGCACACTCGCCGATGTCGAACTCACTCCGACCAACGCCTCGCTCGAGGACGGGCTCATGATGATGCTGCGCAAGCGGACCGATGTTGCACCGGCCGCAGCTGCGACGATCGAGCTCAAGGCAATGCATCGCGACAGCGATGCCGACACCGTGATCGACGTGCACGAGGTCGTACGCAGATTCGGCGATTTCACAGCCGTCGATCGCACCAGCTTCGCAGTACGGCGCGGTGAGGTCTTCGGACTGCTGGGTCCGAATGGCGCGGGAAAGACCACGACCTTCCGCATGCTCTGCGGCTTGCTGCCCGCCAGCAGCGGAACACTGCGCGTGGCCGGCGCCGATCTGCGTCATGCGCGCGCGGAAGCTCGCCAGAACGTGGGCTATGTCGCGCAGAAGTTCTCGCTCTATGGCGATCTGAGCATCCTGGAGAATCTGCAGTTCTTTGCAGGCGCCTATGGCTTGCGCGGACGGCGACGCGATGAACGAATCGCGTGGGCGCTCGACAATTTCGGTCTGCGCGAGCGCGAGGACACGCCCTCCGGCGCCCTGCCCGGCGGATTTCAACGTCGGCTGGCGATGGCAGCGGCCTTGCTGCACGAGCCGCAGATCCTGTTTCTCGATGAACCCACGAGCGGCGCCGATCCATTGGCTCGTCGCGAATTCTGGCGCCGGATCTCCGCGCTGGCCGATCACGGCACCACGATCGTCGTCACGACGCACTTCATGGAAGAGGCCGAGTACTGCGATCGCATCATGATCCAGGATGCCGGCCGCATGCTCGCGATCGGCACGCCGGACGAAGTGCGCGCGCGTGCATCGGCGGACGGCCGCATCGTCGGGACGATGGAAGAAGCGTTCATTGCGATCATCGAATCTGGCCGCCGCGACCCTGCGAACGGTATCGCGGCATGAGCGACCCGCAAGTTCACGCCGCGTTCTCATGGCACCGCGTGCGTGCGCTCACTCGCAAGGAAGGCCGTCAGTTGCTGCGTGACAAGAGCAATCTGATGGTCGGACTGTTCCTGCCGCTGTTGCTGATCCTGATCTTCGGCTATGGCCTGTCGTTCGACGTAAAGAACGCACCCATAGCGCTCGTGACCGAAGACACCTCGCCCGGCGCACAGGACGTGCTGGCCGGCTTCTATCTGTCGCCCTACTTCTCACCCGTGCCGCTCGTATCCATGAATGCCGCGCTCGGATTGATGCGCGAGCGCGAGGTGGATGCGATCGTCTATATGCGCTCTGACTTCTCGAGACGCCTCGCGAGCGGCGACGCCACGATTCAGATCCTGGTCAATGGCGTGGATGCTAATCGTGCGAGAGTGCTGCAGGCCTTCGCGCAAGGCGCAATCGCGCAATGGAGCGCCAAACGCATCGCTGCCGGCGAAGGCAGCCTCGCCGCCCCGGCCGTCGTCGTGGAATCCAGGATGTGGTTCAACGAGGCCAACAACAGTCGGTACTTTCTGGTGCCGGGCCTGATCGTGCTGATCATGACGCTGGTCGGCGCCTTCCTGACCGCGCTGGTGATGGCGCGCGAATGGGAGCGCGGCACGCTCGAGGCGCTGTTCGTGACGCCGGTGCGGCCGGTCGAGATCCTCATCGCCAAGATGATCCCGTATTTCTGCGTCGGCCTGATCGGGCTGATGCTGTGCCTGGCGGCGGCCCGCTGGCTGTTCGGCGTGCCGATGCACGGTTCGCTGGCGGCGCTGGTGTTCAGCTCGATGCTCTACCTGTTCGTGGCGGTCGGGCTGGGCCTGGTGATCTCGTCGGTGACCAAGAACCAGTTCCTGGCCAGCCAGATCGCGCTGCTGGCCAGTTTCCTGCCCTCGGTGATGCTGTCGGGTTTCCTGTTCGACCTGCGCAACGTGCCGGCGGCGATCCGCGCGGTCGGCCAGGTGCTGCCGGCCACCTATTACATGGAAACCATCCGCACCCTGTTCCTGGCGGGCAATACCTGGCCGTCGATCCTGACGAACTGGGCGGTGCTGGCGGCCTATGCGGTGTTTTTCATCGGCCTGGCGCGCTGGGTCACGCGCAAGAAACTGGATTGAGGAAAGCCTGGATGCCCACGCTGCTGCCGATGCTCGCGCGTATCGCCGTGTTGTGCAAGAAGGAGTTCCTGGCGATCCTGAAGGACAAGACCGCCAGGGTGCTGCTGCTGGTGCCGGCGGTGGTGCAGACCTTCCTGTTCGGCTACGCGTCGACCTACGACCTGAGCAACGTGCCCTACGCGCTGCTCGACCAGAGCCGCGGCGGCGCGGCCACCGAGCTGGTGGCGCGGCTCGACGGCACCGGTGTGTTCCGGCGCGTCGCGACCCTGCGCTCGCCCGCCGAGATCGCGCCGCTGATTGACGGCCAGCAGGTCTTGATGGTGGTGCAGATCGAGCCGCGCTTCGAGGACCGGCTGCAGGCCGGCGAGGCGGCGCCGGTGCAGCTCATCGTCGATGCGCGCAATGCCAATACGGCCAACTCGGCGGTGGCGTACTTCAACGCGGTGGCCGAGCGGTTCAACGCCGATTGGCAGGCACGTCACGGCGGGGCGCCCGCCGTGCTGACGGTCGAGAACCGCGCCTGGTTCAACCCCAACCTGGACAGCCGCTGGCATTTCCTGCCGGGCCTGATCGCCTCGCTGAGCATGCTGCAGACCTTGATGCTGACGGCGCTGTCGGTGGCGCGCGAGCGCGAGCAGGGCACCTTCGACCAGTTGCTGGTGACGCCGCTGTCACCGATGGAGATCATGGTCGGCAAGGCCGTGCCGCCGATCCTGATCGGGCTGTGCCAGTCGACGCTGGTGCTGTGCGTGGCGCTGTTCTGGTTCCACGTGCCACTGAGCGGCTCGGTGCTGACGCTGTACGCCGGCCTGCTGCTGTTCATGATCGCCAGCGTCGGGCTGGGGCTGGCGATCTCGGCCGTCTCGGCCAGCATGCAGCAGGCCATGCTCTACACCTTCGTGCTGATCATGCCGATGATGCTGCTGTCGGGCCTGACCACGCCGGTGCAGAACATGCCGCAGGCCCTGCAGATCGCCACGCTGATCAATCCGCTGCGTTTCGCGGTCGATCTGGTCCAGCGCATCTACCTGGAAGGCGTCGGCCTGCACGCGGTGGTGCACGACCTGGTGCCGCTGGCGCTGATCGCGCTGGTGACGCTGCCTTTCTCGGCCTGGCTGTTTCGCCATCGGCTGGCCTGACGGAGAACGATCCCCATGTTCCATTCCCGCTTCCGATCCCGCGCCAGCGCCAGGCCGGATGCCGGCCCGCGCGGACCGCGCGCCGTGATGACCGTGGCCGCCCGCTGGCCGTGGCCGCGATACGCCACGCTGGCGGCGGCCTTGTCGCTGACTGCCTGCACGGTCGGGCCAGCGGCCTGGCAGCCCGCGCCGCAGGCGCCGGCCGACTGGCAGCAGTGGCGCAGCGGCGATGCCTCCTTGCGCGAGGCGGCGGTGTTGGGTGCGCAGGCCGGCGCCACGCCGATCGAGCAGGCCGCGCCGTTCCAGGATCCGGTGCTGCAGGCCTTGCAGGCGCGCGTGCTGGCCGCCAACCCCGATCTGCAAAGCGCCGCGTTGCGGTTTGCGCAGGCGCGCATGCAGCGGCTGATGTCGGCGGCCCAGCGCGGTCCCAGCGTCGGCGTGGCCGGCGGCGTGTCGCGCCAGCGTCAGAGCGAAACCGGCAGCGCCACGCGGCTGGTCGATGCGGTCGCGCCACCGGGCAGCCGCGACGAGCTGGTGTCGGTGCTGGCCGAGCCGCACAACGTCTACGAGGCCGGTTTCGATGCGTCGTGGGAGCTCGACCTGTGGGGCCGCGTGCGCCGCACCATCGAGTCGGCCGATGCCGGCGTGGCGGCGGCCCAGGCCACGCAGGCGCAGGCCCGGCTGGCGGTGCTGGCCGAACTGGCGCGCGCCTACGTCGAGTTGCGCGGCGTGCAGGTGCAGGCGGACCTGCTGCAACAGGACCTCGCGGCCAGCCAGGAGTCGCTGGACCTGCTGCAGGCGCGGGCGGCCGCGGGCCTGATCGACGATTTCGACGTGCAGCGCCAGCGCACGCTGGTCGAAGACCTACGCGCCCGCCTACCTGATCTGCGCGCGCAGCAGGCCCGGGCCAGCGGGGCGATCGCGCAACTGGCCGGTCAGCCGCCCGGTGTGCTGGACGGCCGGCTGGCGGCGCCGTCCGGCGCCGGCGGCGCGGC
>JAEZBH010000265.1 GCA_023427285.1 Pseudomonadota bacterium | reverse complement strand
CTGGTCGAAGCGCTGACGGAGCGCGCGCAGGCGCTGGGCGTGGAAATCCGCACTGGTGCGGTGGTAAAGGCAGTCGACCACACCCCGGCCAAAAGCGCGGTGATTTATGATCAGGATGGCAAAGAGGCGGCGGTGGATGCCCGGTACGTGCTGTTCAACACATCCTCCGATATCGCCAACCGCTGCCTGCCAGGTGTCTACGCTGAGGAGCAGGTGGAAGGCTCGGTATTCAAGATCAACATGCTGCTGCGGCGGCTGCCCAAGGTGAAGGCCCAGGGTGTCAGCCCGGAGGACGCTTTCTCGGGCACCTTCCACATCCACGAAGGATACGCGCAGATGAACGATAGCTACCGGCGCTCGCTCGGCGGCGCAGACCTCGAATCGCTCAAAGCCCATCCCCTGCCCGGCGAAATCTACTGTCACAGCCTCACGGATCCTTCTATCCTCTCGCCAGACTTGCAAGCCCAGGGGTACCAAACGCTCACTCTGTTTGGGCTGGATGTGCCGTACCATTGGTTTAAGCAGGATCATGACTCCGTGCGCGAGGCGGTGCTGCACAACTACCTGCGCGGCATCAACGACTTCATCGACGATGATATCTACGACTGCCTGGCGGTCGACGCAAATGGCAAGCCCTGCGTCGAAGCGAAGTCGCCTGGCGACCTGGAGCAGGCGCTCGGCCTGCCGCGCGGCAACATCTTCCATGGCAATCTCTCCTGGCCGTTCGCGGAACGTGACGAAGAGGTCGGCGCGTGGGGCGTCGAGACTGCTTACGAGAACGTCTACATCTGCGGCTCCAGCGCAAAACGCGGCGGCGCGGTTTCGGGCATCCCCGGTCACAACGCGGCAATGAAGGTGCTAGAATCAAAAGTGTAACCGGAAATCGGGAGTATCATTAAGCAAGATCATCCGAAACTACTCAGCAAAAGTGGGTACTGTGGTGTTTGGATGTATGCGGTGCAAACACCCAAACACCACAGTACCCAAAGCAAGGGGAACCCCATGGGACAGAAAATCTACCAGGTGGATGCTTTTACCTGCGCGCCGTTCGCCGGGAACCCGGCAGGCGTGTGCCTGCTCGAATCGCCTGCCGAGGAACGCTGGATGCAGTCCGTGGCGATGGAGATGAACCTTTCGGAAACCGCCTTTCTCTATCCACAAGAAGACGGCTACCGGCTGCGCTGGTTCACGCCCAAGAAAGAAGTACGCCTCTGCGGCCACGCCACCCTCGCCAGCGCGCATGTGCTGTGGGAAAGCGGCGTGCTGCCCCCTACCACCCAGGCGCGCTTCCACACCCTCAGCGGCCTGCTGACCGCCGAGAAACGTGGTGATTGGATCGAGATGGACTTCCCCGCTCGGATGCACACCCGCTGCACGCCGCCCGATGGCCTGATTGAGGCGCTGGGAACAACCGTGCTTTCGGTTCAATGCCGCGAGCAGATCTACCTGGTAGAGCTGGAAGATGAAGCAGCAGTACGCAGGCTGGCGCCCGACTTTTCTTTGCTCTCGGATATGGACGTGCGCAGCGTAATGGTCACCGCCCGTTCGGACCGCCCCGAGTTCGTCTTCGTCTCGCGCTACTTCGCGCCATCGGTGGGGGGCACCGAAGATCCGGTTACCGGCTCGGCCCACTGCGCGCTGGCTCCCTTCTGGTCGGCACGCCTGGGCAAGCAGGAGATGCGCGCTTACCAGGCATCCGCCCGCGGCGGAGAGCTGATCGTGCGGCTGGCGGGGGACCGCGTGATCCTGTGTGGGCAGGCGGTCACTGTGTTGTCTGGGGAGCTGGTAGGAGAAGCGTGCTAAGGAGCGCGTTGTGACGGAGAATCGTGATCCCTTGCTGATTACCAACGCCCGTGTGGTCACCCCAATGGGCGCGTGGAAGCCCGGCTGGCTGCTGGTGGACGGTGGAAAAATCCGCCTGATGGCCCCAGGCACGGCGCCCCGCTTTGACGGCCCGCTGTTTCAGATCGACGCGGACGGGCACACCCTACTGCCGGGCTTTATCGACCTGCACGTGCACGGCGGCATGGGCTACGAGTGGATGGACGCCAGCCTGGAAGGCGCGCAAGCGATGACGACACACTACGCCCGCCACGGAGTCACCGGCGTGCTGCCCACCACCTGGACGGCCCCCGCCGATGACCTGATACGCGTGCTGGAGATGGTCGGCGGGGCGGTACAGAGCGAAATGGGCGGCGCAAAAATCCTGGGCGTACACATGGAAGGGCCCTTCCTCAACCCGGCCCGCTGCGGCGCGCAGGATACCAGCTTTATCCGCCTGACCACGCCCGATGAAGCCCTACCCTACCTGGAGACTGGGCTGGTGCGGTTGATCACCGTTGCGCCAGAGATGGAAGGCGCGGGCTGGCTGATCGACGAATGTGCCCGCCGCGGCGTAACCGTATCGGCAGGCCATACCAGCATCGGCTTCGACGAACTTCGCGAAGCATCCCAGCGCGGGGTGCGCCAGGTGACCCACTGCTTCAACGCCATGGACCCGCTCAACCACCGCAAGCCCGGCACGGTCGGCGCGGCCATGTACCTGCCCGAAATCTCCTGCGAGCTGATCGCCGACAACGTGCACGTGCACCCGGCAGTGCAGAAGATCTTGATCGACGTGAAGGGGCCGCAGGGTGTCATCCTGGTGACCGACGGCCTGCGCGGCGCGGGCCTGCCCGAAGGTGAATACGACATCGGCGGGCGGACCGTGGCCTTCCGCGACGGCGCCGCGCGGCTGCTGGATGGCACCCTGGCGGGCAGCATCCTCACCCCCGAGCGCGCGCTCCAGCACGTGGTGCAGAACACCGGGCGGCCCATCGAAGACCTGTGGCCCATGACCAGCCTCAACCCGGCCCGCGCCATTGGCCTCTCCGCGCGTAAAGGCAGCCTGGAGGTCGGCAAAGACACCGACTTGGTGCTGTTGGACGACCAATACAACGTGCTGCTGACGATTGTGGAAGGGAAAGTCGTCTATCAAAATAACGAAACAGTCCTCTAGCGCCAAACAATGACAAAACATCACGGATTCATCCTCTGGTTGAGCTTCATCATCGCCACAGTCCTGGCGGGCTGCGCGTCGCGTGCCGTTACCTCCATTCCCAATACCCCGGCAGTGATCGCCACGGATACGCCAGTCCCAACAGCGTCGCCAACAGTCACGGAAACACGCACACCCCAGCCAACAAGCACGGTCACAGCAATGCCGACGATGGGGCAAACGTTGATCCCTTTTCCCACCAGTACGCCAATGGTCCCCACCC
>JAEZBH010000176.1 GCA_023427285.1 Pseudomonadota bacterium | reverse complement strand
GCAAGGCGAGGCGTAAAGGTTTTAAAGCATGAGCGTTGAGTTTACGGCTGACCGTCCGCTGCTTCTGGCCGGTTGCGGCAACATGGGTGCGGCTCTGCTTCAGGGCTGGATCGCCTCGGGCATCCCCGCCAACGCCATTCGCATCATCGAGCCGTCAGGCGCTGACCGCGCCGTTGCTGCCGGAGCCGACGCCGTGCAGGTGTTCACCAGCGCACCGACGGACGGCATCATCCCCCGCGCCATCGTGCTGGCGGTCAAGCCGCAGATCATCGGCAGCGTCACCCCAAGCTTGCGCCCGCTTATCGGCGCGGACACGCTCGTCATCTCGATCGCTGCGGGCACCACGCTCAAGACGCTGGCGGAGCTGACCGGCGGCCACACCCGACTCATCCGCTCCATGCCCAACACGCCCGCTGCTGTCGGTCGTGGCGCAACGGTCATGGTGGCCCGCCCGGAAGTCAGCGCTGAGGAGCGCGCGCTCACCAAATCGCTGCTGTCCGCCGTCGGCTCGGCCTATGAGGTTGACGATGAAGCGCATATGGACGCCGTGACGGCGCTGTCGGGCTCCGGCCCCGCTTACGTGTTCTACATGATTGAAAGCCTTGCCCGCGCGGGAGCGGAGCTTGGCTTGCCTCCGGCGTTGGCTCTCGATCTGGCTCGTGATACGGTGGCGGGAGCAGGAGAGCTGGCCGTCCGCTCGCAGGAAGACCCCTCCACGTTGCGTGTTCAGGTTACCAGCCCCAACGGAACCACTGCCGCCGGGCTGGGCGTATTGATGAGCGAGCAAGGACTGGCTCCCCTGATCCGGGCAACCTTGACGGCTGCGGCCGACCGCAGCCGGGAGTTGGGACAGGAAAAATGACCTCTGCACCCTTGGCTGATCTCGATCGCTGTCTTGATGCTCTCATGGCGGTGATCGATCGGCAGGGATGGCATCAGGCAACACTTGAGGCTGTGGCACGCGAGGCGGATCTTTCCGTCTCGCAGCTGGTTCTCACCGCTGGCGACCGCTTCGACATGCTGGCCAAGTTCGGTCGTCGCGCCGATATTGCCGCCCTGCGCTTTCTCAACCCGGCCGATACCGCTTCTTCCACGCGCGATCGGCTGTTCGATCTCATCATGGCGCGCTTCGATGCGCACCAGCCCTATCGGGGCGCGATCCGAAACCTCTCCCGCGCCTCCTGCACCGATCCCGGTCTTGCCGCCTTTTTCGCCTGCCACCTGCCCCGATCCATCGGCGTTATCGCCGATGCGGCGGGTGTGAGCACAACCGGCATCCGCGGCGCGGCGCGGGTTCACGGCCTGACGCTGCTTTACCTCTCCGTCACCCGCACCTGGCTGGATGACGAAACGCCGGATATGGCGCGCACCATGTCTGCGCTCGATCAAGCCCTTGGCCGGGCCGAGCGCTGGTGCCGCCAGTGGGATTGGCGGCCTTCGCGCAGGAGCCACAGCGGCACGGCCCAAGCTCCGTACTCTGGCGAGTCCGCGTACACTGGCGAGTCCCCGTACTCCAACGACCCGCCGCGTCCTGCCTGAGACTTAGGGCCTGCTTAAAACTTGAGAAACCAAAGATGCGCGGCCTTAGAGCGGTTTGCGACCGGCGCGGCAAGCAGGTCGCCCGCTTCTCAAATCCTTTGGTGGTCGCGCTTTCTTAACCGCAAAACATGCGTTTTGCTCGAAAGTCGCTCTAGCCGCGCATCACTTCGTTGATGGCGGCCTTCTGGTCCGGCTCGATGAGACCCATCAGCACGGCCCAGAAACCGGCCACGGCTTCCGGCCCCGCCTCGCCATAGGCATTGGCCATGCGCTCGCGAATGGCCTCGAACGTCTGGCGTTCCAGAGACGCGCCGCTGTCGGTCAGGTAAAGCAGACGCTGGCGCTTGTCGTGCTTCCCGACCACCGAGACCACATAGCCCTTGGTTTGCAGGTCAGAGAGCACGCGACTCAGGCTCTGCTTGGTAATCTGCAACAATTTCAGCAGATCAGAGACAGACAGACCCGGACGGCGGCCAATGAAATAGAGCGCGCGGTGATGAGCCCTGCCGAAGCCATGTTGCTCCAGCAGGGCATCAGGGCCTTTGGTGAAATCCCTATACCCGAAGTACAGCAACTCGATCCCGCGGCGAAGCTCGGTCTCGCGCAGGAACAGGGGGGAAGCAAGGGAATTTGCGTCAGCCATGTTGACTTATATCACTTAGAATGTTACCCGACACAAGCTCTCAATTGAAAGAATATTAGAGCTTTCAGCTACCCGAGTGAGGTTACATGTCCGAGCGTCCTTTCCACGACCGCGACGGCTTTATCTGGTTTGACGGTCAACTCGTTCCCCATCGTGATGCCAAGGTGCATGTGCTGACGCACGCCATGCATTACGGCTCGTCGGTATTCGAAGGACAGCGCGCGTACGACGGCACCATCTTCAAGCTTGAAGAGCATACCGCCCGCCTGCGTGCCTCGGCCAACCTTCTGGGCTTTGATCTTCCCTATACGGACGAAGAGATCAATACCGCCTGCTACGAGTTGATGAAGGCCAACAACCTGACCAACTGCTACCTGCGCCCGGTTGCCTGGCGCGGTTCGGAGCAGATGGGCATCTCCGCGCAGAAGACGAAGATTCACGTCGCCATCGCCTGCTGGGAATGGCCGTCGTACTACTCGATGGAAGAGCGCCTGAAGGGCCTGAAGCTCGACATCGCCCGCTATCGCCGCCCGGCTCCGTTCACCGCGCCGAGCGCCGCCAAGGCCGCCGGTCTGTACATGATCTGCACCGTCTCCAAGCACGCCGCTGAAGACAAGGGCTGCGCCGATGCGATGATGATGGACTATCGCGGCCGCGTGGCCGAAGCCACCAGCGCCAACATCTTCTTCGTGAAGAACGGCGAAATCCACACGCCGGATCCCGACTGCTTCCTGAACGGCATCACCCGCCAGACCGTGATCCAGCTGGCTGAGAAGGCTGGCATTCCGGTTCACGTTCGCGCCATTTGGCCGGAAGAACTCGCTGACTTCGACGAATGCTTCCTCACCGGCACCGCCGCTGAAGTGTCCCCGGTTGCCGAGATCGGCCCGTGGAAGTTCGCGCCGGGCGATGTCTGCAAGCGCCTGATGACCGATTACGACAATCTGGTCTGGGGCCGCACCAACGGCTAAAAATTCAGACCGTCTAACGGTTTGAACAGATCCCTCGGGTATCCGTACGGTACCCGGGGGATTTTTTTGTTGGGCAGCAAGGTAGATTAAGGGGGTTTATAACCCCCTTAAGATCCCCCATTCGTTTTCAGGGCCGCACCCGGCCTGTCCCGCGCACGTTCCTTTCATTTCTGAAATGACAAAGGGCCGCGCCTTTCAGGAAGGACACGGCCCTAAAACGAATGGGCCCCAAAACGAATGGGAGGTGGAGGCGGGGCAAGTGCCCCCGGCAAAATAAACCCAAAAC
>JAEZBH010000016.1 GCA_023427285.1 Pseudomonadota bacterium | reverse complement strand
GGCTTGATCGGCGAGTAGAACAGGTTGATCGCAACGCTGTGGGCCCGTTCGTTGGCGCCTCCCGGTGCGATGCCGCCGGAGGGGTAATCCGCATCCTGGAACGAGCCCATGATGTTGGTGCGCAGCTTGTCGGTCAGGCCGACGCGGAAGGCGATGAAGCCCGCCAGCACGTCAACCCTGTCCAGGTAGGCAGCGCCCGTTGTCGGGTTGACCACATAGATCACGTCCGGCGCGAAGTTGAAGCCCACATAGCGCGCCACGCCCTGACCGTAGGTGAGCATGAACCGAACGTCGTACGGCCCGTCCTTGCCGAACGGCACGCGTCCGGCAACCGATGCGCCCCAGCCGAACTTCTTGGCGTCATCCTGCACGCCGTCGATGGAAAGCTGGCGCGCCAGCCCGGCAAGGCTGAACTGGCCGAAGGTTGGGGTCCACACCACCCGCACCGTGGCATCGGGCAGCACATCGTCGTCGTTGTCGCTCATCGCCGCCGAGGTCGGGGTAATGCTGGCTGTCTCAGGATTTTCAAGCGAGGCCGAGAGCGTGAACTGGTCCGAGAGCTGGCGGGTATAGCGCGCCTGCATCTGGCGCACGAAGATCGTTCCCTCGGTCACGCCAACGAAGTCTGCGGCTTCCGGCAGCACGGTCACGTTCTGGAAGTTGCTCCAGTCCTGCCCCAATATCCACCCGTTATAGGTGATGAAAGCGCGACGCAGCGCGAAATTGTAGCCGTTGGTGAAGCGCTCGTTGCCTTGCGGGCCGGGCGAGGTCTGGAAATCCCCCTCGATATGCGAGCTTATGGTCTTGCCGTCCACCGGCGTGTCGGTGTTGAGCACAATACGGGTCTGCTTGACGCTGGCGTCTAACACCCAGCCGTCCTTCCCGCCCGGCGTGTTGCTCACGGGAATGAACTGCGGCAGGTAGAAATCGCGCCCCAGCGAGTTGGTGGCGGTGTCGCCCTTGCTGAAATGGCTCACCATCGCATCGGCCTTGATGAACCCGCTCAGGCGGAACGTGGTGTTGCCAACGCGAAAGCCCGTGCCCGGCACCTGGTTCTGGGCGGACTGGCTGGCGGAGCTCTGATCGCGCGGACCTGCGGCGGGCTCGACGGCCATCACAGATAAAGACTCAGAGGCGGCCTGTGCCGTAACTGCCGGCACGGCGGGTGCGGCGGCATTTTCGGCACTTGATGTCTCAACGGGCTGCGCCGGCACGTCGGTTACATTCTGGGCCTCGGTTTGCGCCTGCTGCTGGCGTGACGCCGCCAGCTCCTGCTGCATGCCGAGCAGCGCCTCTTCCAGCTGGCGCACGCGCTGCTCCAGAACGGCGGTTCTGTCTGTGCCCGCTGTCGTTACCGGGGTTTGCGCCAGCGCTGCAGATGTCGCCAAGGCTATACTTGCCACGCCCGCCAGGAACACCACACGCTGCTGAACGACATTCCCCATGGCATATCTCCCACCATTGCTCTTTCAGGCGCGGCCCGGCTTGGGCGTTTGCGCGTTTTGCACAACGGCAGGCTGTCCAGTTTGGTTCATTACTATTGGCAGGGTTTGGTGATTTTTCTGGAAAGCGCGGCATTTGCGCCCCACACAACGCGCATCAAGCCTTGCGTGCCGAGGGCAGATCAGGGAAGCTCGGCCCAAGGCTGGAAAGACAAGCAACCACTGCATCAAGGGCAATACGAGGGGATTAAAGTATGAGTGAACAGGTGTTTCCCGTTCCGGCAGACTGGAAGCAGCGTGCGCGTGTGGATAGCGCGGGCTATGAGCGGATGAGCGATGAGGCTCGCCGTGATCCGGTTGCATTCTGGGGCGAGCACGGCAAGCGCCTGACGTGGGACGTACCCTACACGCAAGTGAAGGACGTCTCTTTCAACGAGGCGGATTTTCGCATCCGCTGGTTCCATGACGGCGCGCTGAACGTCTCCGTCAACTGCATCGACCGCCACCTGCCCGAGCGCGCCAACGATGTCGCGATCATCTGGGAAGGCGATGACCCCTCCAAGTCCCAAACCATCACTTACGCCCAGTTGCAGGCCGAAGTCTGCCGCTTCGCCAATGTGCTGAAAGCGCAAGGCGTCAAGCGCGGCGACCGCGTGACCATCTACCTGCCGATGATCCCCGCCGCCGCCTATGCCATGCTGGCCTGCACGCGCATCGGCGCAATTCATTCGGTGGTATTTGCAGGCTTCTCGCCGGACAGCCTTGCGGGTCGTATTACCGACTGCGATTCCAGGGTGGTCATCACCGCCGATGAAGGCCTGCGCGGCGGCAAGACCATCGCGCTCAAGGCCAACGTGGATGCTGCGGTCGCCCAGTGCCCCGGCGTGGAATCTGTCATTGTCGTCACCCACACCGGCGGCAGCATTGCCATGACCGAGGGGCGCGACGTGCGCTACGAAGACGTGGCCGCCACCGTCTCTGCCGAGTGCGCGCCCGAGAGCATGAACGCAGAAGACCCGCTGTTCATCCTCTACACCTCCGGGTCCACCGGCAAGCCCAAGGGCGTGCTGCACACCACCGGCGGCTACCTCGTCTATGCGTCG
>JAEZBH010000522.1 GCA_023427285.1 Pseudomonadota bacterium | reverse complement strand
GACTTGTCCCCTGCACCCCAATTCGTTTTTCGGGACGTGCTAGGGGCTGCGGTTGCGGCTCCCCCATGAATGCAAAAGGAAAGGGCCGCACCCATCATCACAGGCACGGCCCTATACGAAGAGGGGGTGCAGGGGGATTGCAAATCCCCCTGCAAATCAAAGCCCGAAGGGCATGAACCCCGCGCCCAGCCTCACGCCGCGAAGTAGCGGTCGTATGCCGGGACGGTCAGGAACTCCGGGCATTCCTCGGCGAAGATCATCTGTCGCATCAACTCGGCGGCTTCGATGTAGTGGCCGGCGGCGAAGAAGGTATCGCCCACCTCGGCGCGCCACACGTCGAGCTGTTCATCGATGATGCGGTTGATAAGGTCATCATCCACCAGTTCGCCGCTGTCGAGGCGGGTGCCGGTCTTGCGCCATTGCCAGATTTGCGTGCGGCTGATCTCGGCGGTGGCGGCGTCTTCCATCAAATTGTGGATGGGAGCCGCGCCCTGACCGCGCAGCCACGAGGCAATGTAACCCAGACCCACGTTGACGTTCATGGTGAGGCCATGAAGCGTCTTCGGCCCATCGCAGGGGGTGAGCAGATCCGCCTCGGTTACGATCACGTTGGGGATCTTCGCGATCTGGTTGGGACCGGGCATGATGCGATCGAACACGGACATTGCCACCGGAACAAGGGCGGGGTGGGCCACCCAGGTGCCGTCGTGCCCGTCGGTCGCCTCGCGCTCCTTGTCCTTGCGCACGGCCTCATAGGCGGCCTCGTTGCGGGCATCATCGTTCTTCACCGGAATGAAGGCGGACATGCCGCCCATCGCATAGGCCCCGTGCAGGTGGCAGGTGCGAATGGTGTGCAGCGAATAGTTGCGCATGAACGGTACGGTCATGGTGACGGCGGCCCGATCCGGCAGCACGGCATTGGGATTGGTGCGCTGGCGCTTGATGAAGCTGAAGATGTAATCCCACCGGCCGCAGTTGAGCGCGACGATGTGATCGCGCAGCTCCCACAGGATTTCCTCGGTCTGGAAGGCGGCGGGCAGGGTCTCGATCAGCACTGTCGCCTTGATGGAGCCAAGCGGCAGCTTGAGCGCGGACTGGGCGTGAACGAACACCTCGTTCCACAGCCGGGCTTCAAGGTAGTGCTCCAGCTTGGGCAGATAGAAGTAGGGGCCGGACCCCTTGTCCAGCAACTGCCTGGCATTGTGGAAGAAGTAGAGGCCGAAATCGAACAGGGCGCCCGCAATCGGCTCGCCATCCACATAGAAGTGCCGCTCCAAGAGGTGCCAGCCGCGCGGGCGGGCCAGAAGCGTGGCCGTTTCCCGGTTGAGACGGTACTGCTTGCCGGATTTCTCATCCGTCAGGCTGATGGTGCCGTCAACGGCATCGCGCAGGTTGATCTGGCCCTCGACCATGATCTCCCACGCGGGCGTAGAGGCATCCTCAAAGCAGGCCATGTAGCATTTCGCGCCGGAATTGAGCGCGTTGATGACCATCTTGCGATCGACCGGGCCGGTGATCTCGACACGGCGGTCGGTCAGGTCATCGGGAATCTGGCCGATTTTCCACGGGGCGCCGCGCAAGGCAGCGGTTTCAGGAAGGAAGCCAAGGCGCTCACCCGCGTCCAGCCGTTCCTGAAGGGCAGCGCGGGCGGCAAGCCGTTCCCGGCGCGTTGCCTCGAACCGGCGATGCAGCCCGGCCAGAAAAGAGACGGCTTCATCCGTCAGAATGGTTTCATAGCCCGGATTCATCGGGCCGGTGATCTGAACGCCAGTTACGGACATGAATGGCTCCTCCTGTGCTGCACGATCAAACGCCCCCCTTGTCAAATCAGCGCGGCAGGGGTGCGGGAATTCCGGGTTCTGCGAAACGGTAGGGGGTCGCGCCGCGCGACCGCTCATCGATAATCAGCGCCTTGGAGAGCGGCGGCTGGCTGCGCTGACGGCAGGCCTCGCGCTCGCACAGGGCGCAATTGACGCCAATGGGCGTGCTGTTTGGATTGTCGAGATCAAGCCCCCGGCTATACACAAGCTGGCGGGCGTACTTCAGTTCGCACCCCAGCCCCACGGCGAACTGGGGCTCAATGCCGCCCCAGCCGTTCACATGGGTGCGAACGGTGCGAGCGATGGAGAAGTAGCGGGTGCCGTCGGGCAACTCGACCACTTCGCTGAGGATCTGGCCCGGCGACCGGAAGGTGGCATGCAACGACCACAGCGGACAGGTGCCGCCGTATTTCGAGAAGTGGAACCTCCCCGCCGAGTAGCGCTTGGAGACGTTGCCTGCCTGATCCACCCGAATGAGGAAGAACGGCACGCCGCGCGCGCCGGGGCGCTGGAGCGTGGTGAGGCGGTGGCAAACCTGCTCGAAGCTGGCCCCGAAGCGGGCGCACAGCAGGGAGAGGTCATAGTTCAGCTGCTCCGCCGCCGCCAGAAAGCGGCCATAGGGCATCAGCACCGCCGCCGCGAAGTAGTTGGCAAGGTTCACGCGCAGCAGTTGCTGGGCCGGGCCGTCCTCAAGCCCTGAACCCTCAATGATGCGATCCATGTCGGCCCGCACTTCCGCATAGGCCAGCTGGTAGGCGGCATGAAACGCGCGGCTGGCAGGCTCCAGCAGTTCCGAGAGCTGCAACTGGCGGCGGTGGTAGTCATACCGGCGCAGCGACTCAGGCAATACATCCACCGGCAGAACACGCACGCCGATGCCGTGCTTGACCCGCAGCCGCTCTTTCAGCGCGGCGAACAGATCATCGCTGTGCAGGCGCAACTCCTCGGCGATGCTCTCCGCCTTCTCGTCCAGTTCGGGGAAGTGGTTGCGCCGCTCCTGTATGATGTCGCGCACGCGCTCCAGCGGGCCGAGCACATCCGTATCGCCGCGCCCGTCAGATCCGCCACCGCCCGCATCGGCCACCGCCGCGCCGGCCTTGTCGCGGTAAAGGCCGTACAGCCGGGTGAGCGCCTGCGCCATGGCCGGGAAGGACTGCACAAAGTCGCTGACTTCGCTGCGGCTGACTTCCAGGTTGCGGAACAGGCCGTCCGTCAGCACCTCGCCCACATCGGCCAGAGTGCGGTCGTCCGCATCGCCGGTGAGCTGGCGCAGGTCCAGATTGAACACCTCCGCCAGCCGCAGGAGAAACTGCGCCGTCAGCGGGCGCTGGTTGCGCTCGATCAGGTTCAGGTAGCTGACCGAAACCCCCAGCTCTTCCGCCATGCGGCTTTGCGTCAGGCCCAGCTGGGCGCGCACCCGCCGCAGGCGAGGACCGGCAAAGAGTTTCCGTTCTGTTGAGACCGCAAGTGTCATTTTTACAATCTTTTACAGTTTGACCAGTTGCACTCACGCTACGGTGTACATGTGTACAC
>JAEZBH010000494.1 GCA_023427285.1 Pseudomonadota bacterium | reverse complement strand
GTTGATTGAAGGCCTGCTAGCGCTGGCAAAGGCGCACCCACAGATCCCGGTTGTGGTCGACTCGCGCAGCCGGGCTGCCGCGTTCCGATCATTAATTCTAAAGCCCAACGCGATCGAGGCGGCGAAGCTGTTCTTCCCCGACCTAGACCCGGCATCAGTATCTCTGGAAGCGCTGACCCGCGCGGCAAGTGCGCATCAGGCTGGCAGCGCCAGGCCGATCTTTATCACCCTGGGCGCGGAGGGCTGCCTGGCCTGTTTCGACGGGCACTGCGAACTGGTTCCCGGCGTGCCGGTAGGGGAGCCGGTAGATCCGGTCGGCGCAGGCGACTCCTTTATCTCGGCGCTGGCGGCGGCATTATCTTCCGGCGGGGAACCGGTAGAAGCGGCTTGCTTTGCCAACCTGGCCGCCTCGGTCACGGTGAAAAAGTTGGGTATAACGGGCACTGCCTCGCCGGAGGAGCTGGTGCAGCAGCACGATTTATGGGTAGAAATGGAGCATTTGTAGATGGAATTGATTAATACAGACTGGCTGCGAATTTTGAATCCCGAAGTGATGGCCCGGCTGGGCCATGTACGGCACGCCGTGTTCGACTTCGACGGCACGATTTCCGTCCTGCGGCAGGGCTGGGAGCCGGTGATGGAGCAGGTGATGCTCCAAACGCTTTGCCCCCACGGAGAAGCGCCGGAGACGCTGGTGGACGAAGTGCGCCGCTACATCGACGCCTCCACCGGGCAGCTAACCATCGTGCAGATGCGCTGGCTCTCAGAGGCGGTGCTGCGCTGGAACACGAACGGCTCTCCGCTGACCCCGCAGGAGTACAAGGCGCGCTACCTCGACGCCCTGATGGTCTCGGTAAAGCAGCGGCTGGCAGACCTGGATTGCGGGGCAGCGGACGCGGGCCGTTATCTGATCACCGGGGCAAATGATTTGCTGAAAGTGCTGTCCGAGCGCGGCGTATGGCTCTACATCGCCAGCGGTTCGGACCACGCCGATGTCGTCCACGAGGCAAACGCGCTGGGGATCGCGCAGTACATCAAGGGCGGCATCTATGGTGCGCTGGATGCCAGCGAAGCCAACGCCAAGGACCGCATCATACAGCGCATTTTAGATGAGCACCAGCTCTCGGGCGAAGCCCTGCTGGTCGCTGGCGATGGGCCGGTGGAGATCGTGGAAGCTCGCGCGCGTGGGGCGATTGCCCTGGGCGTGCCCAGCGACGAGGTGGTCCGCCGCGGGTGGAATGAGCACAAAGTGCCGCGGTTAACGACCGCAGGCGCGGATTTGTTGGTCCCTGATTACCGGTGCGCCCAGGATTTGATCGATATACTGGTGGGTCCGTAGGCGATCAAGGCACCCCTCCTCATTTCGCGCAATTCGAAATGGGGAGGAGGACGCGGCGGACCCGCTTAGAGGTAGGGATATGCCTTTCAAAGAACTTTCTCGTCTACCGGTCCGCCTTCGCGTTCTTCTGTGCCAGCAGGGCGGCCTCTACCCGGTTGCGCACCTGCAGCTTCTGCAAGATATTGGTGATGTAATGCTTGACCGTCTTCTCCGACAGAAATAGCTTCTGTCCGATCTCTTTGTTGCTCAGCCCGGAGGCCATTCCTTCGAGGATTTGCCTTTCGCGCTCGGTCAGATCGTTCAGCGGATTTTCGGGCGGCTTCGCGGATTGGCGGCCGACTTCGTGCATCTCCAGCAGCAGGCTGGCCGCCAGCGCGGGCGGAACGTAGCTCTCACCTGCAGCCACAATACGCAGGATCCGCAGCAGCTCGCGCGCGGCAACGCCTTTGAGGATGTAGGCCCGCGCACCCGTTTTCAACGCTGCGATCAGGTGATCGTCCTCTTCCGAGGCTGTCAGCACGACGATGCGAGTCACCGGCAGCTCATTGGCGATCACTTTTGCAGCGGTCAGGCCTCCGCCGGGCATGTCCAGGTCGAGCAGGATGATTTCAGGCAGCAGATCACGGGCCAACTGGATGGCCTCATCGGCGCTGCCGCCCATGCCTACCACCTCCATATCCGGCTCAGCGCGCAGCAGTGTGGCTAAACTTTCGCGGAACAGGGCGTGATCATCAACAATCACGATATGCATTTTGCTAGGGGAATCCGTTGTATCGCTCAAAGTTCTATCCCTCCCATCACATGGCATGGCACCCTGGCGATAATCCGGGTGCCCTGGCCAGGCGCGCTTTCGATCTTAAAGGTACCGCCCAGGCTCTCGACCCGCTCGCGCATCCCCGAAAGCCCCAGCCGCCCGCTTTCCGCGATCCGCTGCTGGGGATGGAACCCAGGGCCGCTGTCCGCGATTTCGACCAGTAATTGATCACCATCGGGCTTTACGAACACGCGCTGGCCCACGCCCCCGGCGTGCCGATATGCGTTATTGAGCGCTTCTTGAATCAGCCGGTAGATCGTGATTTTCAAAGGCAGGTCAATCTGTACGGGCAGGTTCTCCTGCTCCAGGGTTACCCGCGTGCCCGTCCGGCGTTCGTGCGCGCGCACCACCCGGATGATGGTTTCCGGCAGGCCCAGCTCGGCAACCAGCGGAAGGCTGAGCCCGGTGGCAATGGCGCGAATTTCTTTCAGCGCGCTCTGCAGCGCGGCTTCCACCTCGCTGATCTGTTCCGTCCAGACTGGTTCAACGGGGCCAGCCGGCTGCGCTTCCATTTTTCCCACCACAGCATCCAGCTTCAATAGCGAAAGCCCCAAATCCTGCGCGGGGCCGTCGTGCAGCTCGGCGCCCACCCGCCGCAGATAGCCTTCGTTGAGCAGAGCTACGCTGGCCGCTGCCCGCTGAACGCGCTGGTGCAGCGCGTGGTTTTGCCCCAGCAAATCGGTGAGCTGGACCACTTTCTGGCTCAGTTCTGCCTGCTGGTTGGTAATGGTATTACTGGCCCGGCGCACAAATACCGCCAGCAGCAGGTAAATGATCAGGATGGCCAGGCCGACCACCAGCCAGCTCTGCCGCTTAATTACCCCAATCTCGCGGTTGAGGTCGTCTGTGCGTTGGTAATACTCCGCGACGGCGATAATCTGGTTGGTGCCGCTGTGCCAGACTGGGCTGTAGGTTTCGAGGAGCTGGCTGTGCTCTTCCCCCAGCGCCTCGTTTTCTTCCTCATCCAGGGTGCTGATCTCAGAAACCACCTCGCCCAACCGAGCGCGCAGCAGCCCCTCGTGCATGGGGAAG
>JAEZBH010000478.1 GCA_023427285.1 Pseudomonadota bacterium | reverse complement strand
GGCGAGGAGACGAGGGCGATCGGCCCGTCCCACACGGCGCGGATGGGAGCAACAGCCCCAAGGACGACGAAAGGCGAAAGGCCCGCGCTAACGCGGGCCTCCCATGATGCTGCGATGACCTCCGGGCCGACGCCCGCAGGATCGCCGATGCTGACGGCCAGCGGCTTCATGGCCTTAGCGATAGTCGATAATGGCATCGCGCCGCAGATCGCGCAGATAGCGGCGGGCCATCATGGACATGCGCTCTTCGTTGAGCTGGGCGTAAACCTCGTCATAGCTCGGAAGCTGGGTTTCCTGCGCATCGTCGCGGCCGCACAGAATAATGACGCGGGCATCCTGCTCGGTGCCGAACGGGCGGGTGGCTTCACCAACCTGAAGGCGCTCAAGGTGCGGAGCCAGACCCTGCGGGAACTCGCGCAGCTTTTGGGGCTCCGGCTCATCGACCCGGCCACCCAGCGACTGGGCCAGCGCCTCGGCGCGGCCGCAGCCGCCGCCGCGGGCGGATTCGGTTGCCATGCGCTCGACAAGGCTGCGGATCTGGCTTTCTGACGAACCGGCCTTGAACGGCACGATGACCTGCTTGACGGTCAGGACGGCATCCAGCGGATCGGGGCCGAGAATCTTGCGCTTGTCGGAGACAGCGATGATGCTGAAGCCGCCCGGCACGCGGATGGGCTCGCTCACCTGGCTGACCGGAAGGGACTGGACCACCTGCTGAAGCTGGGCGGGCAACTGCTCTGCCATGACGTAGCCCAGATCGCCGCCGACGGCTGCCGTGGAGGCTTCCGAGAACTGGCGGGCATAGGCCACGAACGACGCGCCGTTGCGAATCTGGTTGAGAATGCGCTCTGCCGTGTTCTTGACGGCAGCTTCGTTCTCATCGGTGGCGGAGAGGAAAATCTCGCTGACGCGGTATTCTTCCTGACCCTTGGCCGCTTCCAGACGCTTGATGACCGCTGCGACTTCTTCATCGCCGATGGTAACGAAAGGCGACACGCGGCGGCGCAGCAGGCGCGACCATGCCAGCTCGGCTTTGATCTGCGTCTTCAGCGTGGCAGCAGAGGTGCCGCTGGACTTGAGATACTGAACGAACTGCTCAGGGGTCTGCTTGAAGTTCTGGGCGACCCGATTGAAGGTGCCCTCAACCTCGGCGTCTTCAACCTGAACGTCGTGGGCTTCGGCTTCCAGAATCTGGAGCTTCTCGTCGATCAGGTTGCGAAGCACCTGAACGCGCAGGCGGTTCTGCTCTTCGGGCGGAATGCGGCCGCCAGAGGCTGCGATCACCAGCGCGAGGCGGTGCTCAACGTCCAGATCCGTCAGGATGCTGCCGTTCACGATAGCGGACGCCTTGCGCACGTTCGGATCGGGCGGACCGAAGAATCGAAGATCGGTGGGAATCTCGCCCCCCGCCGAAGCGCCGAGCGATTGGGCGGAGGCCGGCGTGGCAAGCAAAGCCAGGCACAGACCGAGCAACGGTAGTTTCATCTTCACCATAGGCGTTTGGTTTACGTCAGCCGAGGGGCAGGCGCAACCGTCCTGCCGCCAAGATGTGCAATTCCCGACACATCTTGCAGCAAGGCGGCGTATTTGTTGGCCAATACGCCGCCCGGTTGGTTACCTGCCGCCCACGTTTTTCAACGCAAAGCGGAAGAACACGGTCGATCCGCGCTCGAAGTCGCGGTCTTCGGTGAAGCGCCGACGCCATGTGACCGAGAACTTGAAGCACTCGTCTTCATAGGCCACGCCCGCACTGTGGCGGATCGGCTGGAAGCCGTCGGCATCGCTCATGGGGCGCTGGCTTTGGCTGGTCAGATCGAGAATGGTGGCGGCATTGACGGACCAGTGCTTGTCGATCTGGACACGGCCGCCGACGCGCAGCTCCTCGCGGTCTTCCAGATCCTCAAGCATGATGCTGCGGTCAAGGTCGGTGTAACCGACCGTAACGTAAGTGCCGCCCTTGCCGACGTAGGCATCAAGCTCGCTGCGGCGCGGCGAGAAGCTCTTCTTGTCGAGGCGGAAGCGATAGACCACGTCCACGTACTCGCCCCAGCGCACGGACGCGCGGCCCACGTAATCGGAGACGTTGCCGGAAAACCCTGTGCCCTCGGGAAACAGGCGAGTGTTGCTCTCGCCCGCGATGCGGTAGCTCTGGCCCACATCGGCGGACAGCGCGACGGTCTTGCCGGTCCACGACCAGCGCACGCCGTAGGTGGCGCGGGTGCCGCCTTCCCAGCGGTCAAGGCCGGAGAAACGGTTCAGCGCGAACAGGTTGGTGTCTTCCAGATCGAAGGCGCGGCTGTCCTCGTTCGGAATGACGCTGTTGTGACCCTTGCCTGCGGCCACCAGCTGCACGATGGGGGTCAAGGTCTGGTATCCGCCAAAGCTGGGGCCTGCCAGCGGCCACGACAGCTCCGCTGCCGCCAAGGGCAGAACGCGGCCCTGCCAGCCGTTCTCGCCCGCGTAAGCGGCGTTGTCGGGCGTCTCGGCGTCTTCGATGTAATAGAGATCGCCGCGCACGAGGCCGGTGAGCCGGAAAATCTGGCCCATGCTGGTCAGCCACTGCTGATTCCAGTCCGCCGTCGTTGAGACGCGGTAGGTGTCCATCGCCTTCGTGCGCAGCAGCGACAGGAAATTGGCGCGGAAGCCGAATTCGCCAACGCCCGGCAACGCGCCGCTTGCCCAGCGGTAATCCGCATAGGGCAGGGCGATCGGCATCTCGCCGAACCTGTCATCGACGCGCAGGCCCTGGAACGCCCAGCCCTCGACGGTCAGGTAGTCGTTATTGCCGAAGTATTCGAGGCGGTAGTTGTTGCGCAGCACGTCATCGTCCGTGATGTCGTAACGGCGCAGGAAGGTGTCGTCTGACGCCACCATCGACGCGAAGGAGGAGCGCCAGCGGGGAGAGTGCTGGAGGCGGCCATCGGCGAAAATGTAGCCGCGGGCCTCATCGCCGCGCTCGCCGGTGATGTTGTAGTCGGCATCGACGAAATCGCGCGAGGCGTAGGTGCCAACGCCGCCAAGGCGAAATGTGCCGGCGGCCACATGCTGGCGGTATTCCAGCCCGAGCGTCGGGTTTTCCTCGGTGAACAGGGTCGGCGTGACGGTCAGGTCGCTGCTGGGCGAGATGTTCCACAAGTAGGGCGTCGACAGCGACAGGCCGAGCGCCCGGCTCTGGGAGATGTCGGGCATCAGGAGGCCCGATGCCTTCACCACATCCGGCGCGGAGTGGGACATGTAGGGCAGGTAGAGAATGGGAACGTTCAGGAATTCGAACGTCGCATCGCGGTAGGTGAGGCGCTTGCGCTCCTCGTCATACTGAACCCTGACCGCCTTCAGCCGCCACAGCGGGCGCTCGACGGTGGAGCCTTCGGCGCACAGGTGGCACGGGCTGTAAACGGCGCGGTAGAGTTCGGAGCGGGTCTCCTGGCGGGTGCCGGTGCGGGCCGCAAGGCGCGAACCGTCGGTCAGGATCAGGTGGATGTTGTCGACCACGCCCTGACGCAGAGTGTCGTTCAGCTCCACATTGTCGCCGGTGACCACATTGCCGTTGGCATCGGTGACGCGCACGTTGCCCTGCGCCTCGACGAATCCGGTCTTGCGGTTATAGACGATCTTGTCCGCCGTCAGCCGCTGGGTGCCGCGCACGAGCGAGACATTGCCCTCGGCGATCACGACCTCGGTGTTCACGTCGTAATCGACCTGATCGGCCGCAAAGAGGATCTCCTGCGTTTCCTTGGAAGCCGGAGCATCGGCGGCAGGAGGCGCAGCACTCTCGGCAACAGGTCTTGACCGGGGCTCACTGACCGGCAGGCTTTGATCAGCCCACGCCGGCAAGGCGAACGTCGTGGTTGTCAGCAGGGAGAGCAGAAAGCGGACATGCACGAGCGGCGGCCTTCCTCGTTTTCAAATCGGGGTGTGTAAAGCACGCCCCGCCTGCTGTTGCAACGGTGACCGGAACATTCCGTTCCCGTTCGCCTTTGCTCCGAGCCGTTTGATCGCTATGTACGCTTATAACCTCTTTCAGGCTTCAAGCAGGGATTCGTCTCCATGAAGATCTCATTTGATACGGCGCTCAACGCACAGTCCGGCGCGGTTGCAGTTTTCGTGACGCAGGGCGCGCTTCAGTCGAGCGCCCTGCAATCTCTGGATGCAAGCACCGGCGGGCAGGTGAGCCGCGCGCTGCGCACCAACCGCTTCAACGGCGAGGCCGGACAGATTCTGGAACTGCTGGCCCCCTCTGGCATGGAGGCCAGCCGCCTCGTGGTGGTGGGTCTGGGCAATGCGGGCAAGGTTGGCGTGCATGAGCTGGAGAAGGCGGGCGGCGCGCTCTATGCGCGGCTGGCCACCAGCGGCGAGACGGCGCTGAGCGTGGATGCGACCTCGATCGAGGGCGTCAGCGTTGCCGACGATGAGGCCGCCGCACGGCTGGCGCTGGGCGCGCTGCTGCGCTCGTACCGCTTTGACCGCTACCGCACCAAGGAACCGGCAAACAAGAAGCCGAGCCTTGAGACCCTGACGGTTGCGACCCGCGATGCCGCCGGTGCCCAGCGCAGCTTTGAGCGCCTTGCCGCCATTGCGGACGGCGTGTTCTTCACCCGCGATCTGGTGTCTGAGCCGGGCAACATGCTGTTCCCCAGGTCTTTCGCCGAGAAAGCGCAGGAACTGACCGGGCTTGGCGTGAAGGTGGAAATTCTGGGCGAGGCGCAGCTGCGCGATCTGGGCTTCGGCGCGCTGCTGGGCGTCTCGCAGGGCTCGGCCAACGAGCCGCAGGTTGTCATTCTTGAGTACGACGGCACGGATGGCCAGAGCAGCGAAGCTCCGGTGGTGTTCGTCGGCAAGGGCGTGACGTTCGACACCGGCGGCATCTCCATCAAGCC
>JAEZBH010000355.1 GCA_023427285.1 Pseudomonadota bacterium | reverse complement strand
CCGCCGGGGTGAGGCTGGCATGATGCGCGTTTGCAATTGATCCTCCCGCGGCGGCTCCCTTTCAGGAGATCTCGCCATGCTGGCAGAAAATTCATCCCAAAGCCGCCCGGTCATCCTGACCGGCGATCGCACGACAGGCCCGCTGCATCTCGGGCATTTTGCGGGTTCTCTTAAAAATCGCGTGCTGCTTCAGGAGAGCTGCGAGCAGTTTCTGCTGCTGGCAGACGCGCAAGCGCTGACCGATAATGCACACGACACGCAAAAGGTGCAGCGCAACGTTCTGGAAGTGGCGCTGGATTATCTGGCGGTGGGGATCGATCCGCAGAAATCATTCATTTGCGTGCAGTCCCTGCTGCCGGCACTGGCCGAATTGACAATGCTCTACCTGAACTTCGTGACGGTGGCGCGGCTGGAGCGCAATCCGACGGTGAAGGACGAAATCCGCCAGCGCGGGTTCGAGCGGGATATTCCCGCCGGGTTCCTGTGCTACCCGGTGGCGCAAGCGGCGGACATTACCGCCTTTCGGGCAACGCTGGTGCCGGTGGGCGAGGATCAGGCCCCGATGATCGAGCAGAGCAACGAGATCGTCCGGCGCATCAACCGGCAGGCCGGGCGGGACGTGCTGCCGGAATGCAAAGCGCTTATTCCGCAGATGGGCCGCCTGCCGGGCGTGGATGGCAAGGCAAAAATGAGCAAGAGCCAAGGAAACGCCCTGGTGCTGTCCGCTTCAGCCGATGAGATCAGCCGCGCGGTTCAAATGATGTACACTGACCCCAACCACCTGCGGGCAAGCGATCCCGGAACGGTCGAAGGTCATGTGGTGTTCGCTTACCTTGATGCGTTCGATCCGGATCAGGCAGCGGTTGCGGCGCTGAAAGAGCAGTATCGCCGCGGCGGGCTGGGCGACATGTTGTTAAAGCGGCGGCTGGAAGAGATTTTGCAAGCGTTTCTCGCCCCGATCCGCGAGCGGCGGGCGGCGCTGGCGAAAGATCCCGGCTATGTGCTGGAGGTGCTGCGGCAGGGTACCGAGGCAGCACGCAGGCGCACCCAAGCAACGCTTGAGGAGGTGCGTGGCGCATTGGGGCTGTTCGAGTTCTGAGTTCGGCCCATATTATCCGCAGCGGTATCATCCGCACTCTGGGGGCGGCACCACATGTCGCTTTCGGGCGTTTCCTTTGCCTGAGTGAATTAATTCGGGGGCGAAATGCGTTTTGCGCCCGGATTTATGCCGTGCGCCTCTTGCCTTGCGGTGATAATAGGCAAAATAGATCGAATATGTTATAGGCGGTGTTGGTTTTATTGTGCTTTCGCCACGTTTCGTCCGGCCAAACATCTGGCTGAACGGCGTCGTTCTGTACCGCTCCGTGTCAGGTTGGCAGGATCAATATGTTTGAATTCGATAAGTACGAAAAATCCCGGCAGACTGCGCCCGCACGTCCGGTTGCGGCCTATGCGCCGTTTGAAGGCGGACAGAAGCGGGCGTTTCTGCTGTGGGGCGAGCACTGCATTGAATGCGCCGCGCCGGACTGTTTTGCGACCTGCGACCTGTATCAGGCCCGGCCTGACATGCGCTGCCGCCGGTTTGAATTCGGCATGTACAAAAACCGGAATTTTCCGTCTGCGGCTGGCTATGGCGCAGAGGTGCGATTTCGCCGCTGGGGCAAGATCGAGGCGCGGGGCAACGCGGCGCTGCTGCCGGGCGGGCAGGTGCGGCTGCTGGAAGGTCTGGCGGAAGCGCTGGCCCCGGTTGTGAATTGGGCGGGACGGCTTGGCCATAAGGCGACGGGCGATATTCGCTGGGCTTACGCCAGCTTTGCACTGATGGAGCGGCTGAACGGTCTGCTGCACAAGCGCGCCGCCGGGCAGGTGGTGCCGGACGCCTTCGTGATGGAGGTGTATAACCCGATGGATCGGCCGGTGACGCTGCAACTGTCGGTGTTCATCGATCGCTCGCGCATTGGCCGGACGGTGCGGGCCGACCAGTTGCCCGCGCCTGTTCTGCGCAAGCTGGAAATTGCGCCGGGCTACTTCCGGCAGGATATTCCTCGCGCTGAATTCCAGACGCTGATCGGCTCCGGCTTGCCGTTTGGCATTGCGCTGACGCCGCTGGGCGTTGAGGACGCGCACCTTGTTTTTCTGACGCTGGATTTTGTCGAATACGGGCGCAAGGCCGCCTCTGGCGCACAAGAAGAGATGATCGCGCACAATCGCAAGGTACCTGCTGCCAAATGCGTGGTGTTCGATCTGGACAATACTTTGTGGGACGGCGTGTTGCTCGAGGGTAGTGTGCGCTTGCGCGACGGCATTGCAGAGGTGTTCCGCCGCCTTGATGAGCGGGGCATCCTGATTTCCGTTGCCAGCAAGAACGCGCCGGAAGACGCGCTGGAGAAGCTGCGCGCCTTCGGCCTCGAGGAATATGTGCTGTTTCCGAGCATCGGCTGGGGGCCGAAGTCGGAAGGACTGCGCGAAATTGCCAGGAACCTGAATATCGGCATCGACTCCCTGATGTTCATTGATGACAACCCGTTCGAGCGCGATGAGGTGGCGCGCAGCGTGCCGGACGTTGAGGTTCTGCCGGACACCATGCTGCCAAGGCTGCTTGAGCACCCGCGCCTGCAAGGGGCCGTAACTGCGGAGTCAAAAATGCGCCGCTCGCTCTACCGGCAGGCGATGGAGCGGGAAGTGGCGGCGGCGGCGTTTGGCGAGAATTACATTGAGTTCCTGCGCGCGTGTGAAATTGAGGTCGAAATCCGCCCCGACCGGCCGGAGGATCTGGAGCGGGTGTGCGAGTTGGTGCAGCGCACGAACCAGCTGAATTTTTCTGGCCGGAAATATGGCCGGGAGGAAGTTCTGGCGCTGCTCGCCGATCAGGGCCGGGAGCGATACGTGATAAAATGCGCGGATCGCTACGGCAGCTACGGCATCGTCGGCTTTTGTCTGGCACGCCGCGCAGAGGATGGCATCCGCATCGAGGATTTCATGCTGTCCTGCCGGGTACAGGGAAAATTTATCGAGCAGGCGCTGCTGCACCATTTAACGACCCGGCCGGATTGGCAGGCAAGATTTGTCGAAATCAATTTCCGGCGAACGGAGCGTAACGGCGCGGCGCAGGCGGTGCTGACGAAATTGGGGCTGGCCCCGGAGCAGGACGGCTACCTGCGGCGCGAATTATCGCCGGGAGAATTTGCGCTCGATTTCATCGCCATAGACGGCAGTTATGCCGGCGATGCCGCACAGACGGAGCGGCTGGCCGGGTAAAGACCGGGGCGCACCTTATCCATGGGCGCAGGCGGCGGCGCTGCGGCTTGTCTGTGGTGTCGTCTGAAAAAAAGCAGGCGGTCTGACGCCAGCGCCATAGCGCGTTCCAGTTTCGAAAGTGCCAGTTTCCGGTTTTTCCTCAGATCAACCGTGCGGCTTGTTGCGCTCCCGCAGCATCTCAATTGCGCTGCGAGCCGTAAGAATGAACCCGATGGCACTGATAATCGTTGACGTGTTGTTCTGCGACAAGCCCAGATCGAAAACTCGACGGAGAGGTGCGCGATATGTCTGAACTGGTGGTTATTGGATTTGACACGCAAGAAGAGGCAGACCGGGTTCTGACCGAGCTGCACCGACTTCAGAAGGAATATCTTATTGACCTGAATGACGCGGTTGTGGCCGTGCGCACGGATGACGGCAAGGTGCGGCTCAAGCAAAGCGTTGGAACGGTTGGCATCGGCGCAACCAGCGGCGGCCTGTCCGGCCTGTTTTGGGGGACGCTGGTGGGCTTGCTGTTTCTCAACCCGCTGGCGGGGCTGGCGCTGGGAGGCATTATTGGCGCTGGTGCGGGAGCGCTGGCGGGCGCCCTGACCGATTACGGCATCGATGACAATTTTATCCGTTCGCTGACAAAGACCATACCTCCGGGAAGTTCTGCGCTGTTCATTCTGATACGCAAGGTTCAGGCGGAAAAGGTGCTGGAGGATCTCTCCAAGTATCATGGCCGGGTGTTGCGCACCTCGCTGTCTCCGGAACAGGAGGAGCGCCTGAGAAAAGCGCTGGCACCCCATGTCAAAGGCGACCAGTCGGACGCCGACAAGTCGGACGCCGCCAAGTCCTGATGGTGCAGGCAGCAGAATGAGGCCGGGTCATCCCCGGCCTCATTGCTTTTATAATGTGCTGCAAGCTGCACGAGCGGCCTGTTCGTCGCCGTGTTCATCGCCATTCAGACTGAAGTGGAAGGTGAAGCCGCCGACGCGCACCTCAAGGCTGTTGCCGTGGTGCAGGACGATGGCGCGGGCAAGGCTGCCGGAGAAATCCACCTCGAAGCGGTGCTCGCCGCGCCAAAGGGGAAGGGCGACCAGCGCTTCGTCCAGTCCTTCAAGGGCGATGCTGCCGTCAGGCCGGGTATTTAGTGTGACGGTGCGCCTGTCGGCATTGGGCAGGACGAGATCGATGCTCTGCCGGTAAGGCAGGTTGAGCCGCCAGGCCCCCAACGCGGTCCACGGCGAGGACAGGTTAGGCGGTGTGCGCGGCGTGGCCGCCGCCAGCGCTGCCAGCGCCAGCAAGCGGTCCGGCACGTTGATGATCGGCGCGAGGTCATCCAGATGCCGCTCGATGAAGCGGGTGTCGATCTCCTCGGCGCGGAAGGCCGGATGGCCGATGAGCCGGGCAAGAAAATTCCGATTGGTTTTGGGGCCGATGGCAATGGTGGCATCCAGCGCCACGATCAGCCGGTCGATGGCAACGGAGCGATCAACGCCATGCGCGGCGATCTTGCCGATCAGGGGGTCATCGTGAGCGGTGATTTCTGCCCCCTCGTCAACATCGCTGTCAACGCGCACTCCGGGAAGGCCCGAGGGGAGGCAGAGGCGCTCCAGCTGCCCGGTTGAGGGGCTGAACCCGGCGTCCTCGTCCTCGGCGCAAAGGCGCACGGCAACCGCATGGCCGCTGGGGCGGATGTCGGTCTGCGAGGCGGGCAGGGTCTCGCCGCGCGCAACGCGGATCTGCCATTCCACCAGATCAAGGCCGGTGATGCTCTCGGTGACGGGATGCTGCGTATCAAGGCAGGTGTGCATCTCCAGAAAATAGAAGGGAGCGTTTTCTACGCCCTCTGAAACGTCGAGAATAAATTCAACCGTGCCTGCGCCCGCATAACCGATGGCCCTGGCGGCAAGGATGGCGGCCTCGCCGATTGCCGCGCGGGTTTTCTCAGGCAGACCGGGAGCGGGGGCCTCCGTTACCATCTTGCGGTGGCGAGACTGAAGGGAGCCGTCGCGCTCGAAAAGGTGAACGACGTTGCCGTGGGTATCGGCGAACACCTGCACCTCGATGTGGCGCGCACGGGGCAGGAATTTTTCGATGAGCACGCTGTCGTTGCCGAAGGCGCGGGCGGCCTCGCGCTTGGCGTTTATCAGGGCGTCGGCGAAGCTGTCGGCGTTATCGACGCGGCGCAGCCCCCGGCCGCCGCTGCCCGCCACCGGCTTGATGAGAATGGGATAGCCGAGGGCGTTGGCGCTGCGTTGCAGCCGGTCGAGGCTCTGGTCGTCGCCCTGATAGCCAGGGACGATGGGCAGGCCCGCCTGCCGCATGAGGCGTTTGGCTCCGTCCTTCAGGCTCATGGCGCGGATGGCGTCTGCGCCGGGGCCGATGAAAATGAGCCCGGCCTCCTGGCATTTCTGCGCAAAATCTGCGTTTTCGGCCAGGAGACCATCGCCGGGATGGATGGCGTTGCTGCCGGTTTTCAGCGCGGCCTCAATGATGCGCTCGGGCTGAAGATAGCTCTCGGCAGCAGGCGCGGGGCCGATGTGGACGGCCATGGTGGCTTCGGCCACATGCGGGGCTTGAGCGTCTGCATCCGAATAGACGGCAACGGTTTCGAGCCCCATCCGGTGGGCAGTCTGAATGATGCGACGGGCAATTTCGCCGCGGTTGGCAATTAAAATTCGACGCATCAATGGACCCAGTTCGGACGGCGCTTTTCAAGGAATGCGGCAATGCCTTCCTGCCCCTCTTGAGAGGCGCGCAAGGAAGCGATGCGGCGGGCGGAATCAGAGCGCAGCTCGGGCGTGATCGGGCGCTCTGCAAAATCATGGATCAGCGACTTGGCCTCCGACATCGCGCCGGGGGCGTTGGCGAGCAGCAGGCCAATAAAATATTCCACCTGATCGTGCAGGTCGCTTTCATCGGCGACCAGCTTGTGCAGGAGGCCGATCTCCTGCGCGCAGGCAGCATCGATGGGCTCGGCGGTCAGGAAGAAGCGGCGGGCATGACGCGACCCGATGGCCTTCATGACGAATGGCGCGATGGCGGCGGGAATGAGCCCCAGCCGCACTTCGGTGAAGGCGAAACGCACGCTTCTGATCGCCACCGCCACATCGGCACAGGCGATCAGCCCAACGCCGCCGCCAAAGGCATTGCCGTGAACCTTGGCGATGACCGGCTTGGGGCAGCTGTCGATCAGGTACAGCATGTCAGAGAGGCGCTGGGCGTCCTCGCGGTTCTTCGCTTCGCTGGCAGCGGCGATCCGGCGCATCCACTCAAGGTCCGCGCCCGCCGAGAAGCTGTTGCCGTTGCCCTGTAGCACAATGACGCGCACGCGGTCATGGGTGGCAAGGTCGGTGAAGGCGTCGCTCAGCTCGCTGATAAGCTCTTCGTTGAAGGCGTTGTGAACATCGGGGCGGTCGAGGGTGAGGTAGGCCACGCCGCGTTCATCGATCTGATACAGAAGGGCCGTCATGAGGCTTCTCCCAGAGCGGTCCGGCTTCTGCATGCAAGCTGCGCGACCGCTCTCAACCTTTGTCTGCTCGCGCTCTCTCAGCCGCAGGTCATGCGCCCTGAAAGAGAGCTGCTCGTTGCCGTTACATCCGGAACACGCCGAACTGCGTTGCCGGAATGGGGGCATTGAGCGCGACGGCGAGTGACAGGCCGACGACGTTGCGCGTTTCGGCCGGATCAATCACCCCATCATCCCACAAACGCGCACTGGCGTAATAGGGATGACCCTGACGTTCATATTGGTTCCGGATTGGAGTTTTGAAGGCCTCTTCTTCTGCGGCGGCTTGCGCGCCGCTGAACGCCGAAATCCGGGCGTTGGGCCACATGTAGAGGAAGCGCGGCGAATAGGCCCGCCCGCACATGCCGTAAGTGCCTGCGCCGAACGAGCCGCCGATGATGACCGTGATCTTGGGCACCTGAGCGCAGGCAACAGCGGCAACGAGCTTGGCGGCGTCCTTGGCCAGTCCTGCGTTCTCATGGTGCTGGCCGATCATGAAGCCGCCAGTATTCTGGCCGGTGTTCTGGCCGGTGTTCTGGCGGGTATTCTGAAGGAACAGCAGCGGAATTTTACGCTGGCAGCACAGTTCGATGAAGTGCGTGCCCTTGAGCGCGCTCTCGGAGGACAGCGCGCCGTTGTTGGCGATGATGCCGACCGGCATTCCCCAGAGGTGGGCAAAGCCGGTGACGAGCGTGGCGCCGTAGAGCGGCTTGAATTCATCGAGCGCCGAGTCATCAACGATCCGCGCGATAACGTCGCGCACGTCATGAGGCGTGCGCTCATCGTCCGGCAGAATGTCATAGAGGCTCTCAGGCGCGTATTTGGGCGGCACTGGGGGCTGAAGAGCGACGTCCGGCACGCGCGGCGGGGGCAAGGTGTTCATGATCTTCCGGGTGATGCGAAGCGCGTGCGCATCGCTTTGGGCGAGGTGGTCGGCAACGCCGGACCGGCGGGCGTGAACGTCGGCCCCGCCCAGATCTTCAGCGGACACAATGTCTCCGCTGGCGGCCTTCACCTGTGCCGGGTTGCTGAGGAAAACCGTGCTCTGGTTCTGCACGATCACGGTTTCGTCCGACAGGGCAGGACCAAAGGCCCCGCTTGCGGTGCAGGCTCCCATCACGACGGAGATCTGGGGGATGCCCGCCGCCGACAGGGTGGCCTGATTGTAGAAGATGCGCCCGTAGTGATCGCAATCAGGGAAGATTTCGTCCTGACGGGGCAGGTCGGTGCTGCCCGAGTCCACCAGATAGATGCAGGGCAGATGGTTCTCCCGCGCAATCTCCTGCGCCCGCAGGTGCTTCTTGACGGTGAGCGGAGAATAGATGCCGCCCTTCACGGTCGCATCGTTGCAGACGATCATGCACAGGCGGCCCGCAACGCGGCCAATGCCGGTGATGAGGCCCGCTGCCGGAAGGGGCTCGTCATAGACTTCGCAGGCGGCAAGCTGGGAGAGTTCGAGAAACGGCGTGGCGGGGTCGAGCAGCCGCTCCACCCGCTCGCGCGGCAGCAGCTTGCCCTGGCTCACGTGCCTTGCACGCGCCTCCTCGGGGCCGCCCTCGGCGATGGCGGCGATCCTGGCCTTCAGGTCGGCGACCCGTTCGCGCATTGCATCGCCCGGCTGGAGGGGTTCGGACACCGGGGGCGTTGCCCGCTTGCTCTTGACCATTCACCTTGTCCCATCGTGCTGACGCCCTGCGCCTGACCGTCTTGGTCCGGAGCCCATTCCTTGCAGGTCCGATATAGGGCGGGGACGGAAAATGCGTTGGAATTCGTCCCCTGGGCGTCGACCTGATTGTTGCCAATAGCCGAGGTGATCCAAAAGGACGAGTGCGCAGGAAGAGGTCGGTCAAAAGTGGCAGGAGGCGGGGCAGAAGGCGGGGAGGGCTGATTCGAGGCCCGCCCCGCCTGGTGCGATGCTTTTGCAGGTTATTCCATGCCGAAGGGGGAGAGCATGCCCCGCACGATGACCGTGGCGAGGGTGATGCCTTCCACCACCGCGATACCGGCCAGAACACCGGGAATGCTGATGCCTTCGCGGTTGCGGCGCAGCCAGTATTGCCACAGCATGATGGCAATCGGCGCGGCCAGCAGGGAGTAGTCCCAGAACAGGCTGGCGAGGCCAAGGGCAAGCGCCCAGCGCGCGGTCATGGAGCGATCGGCAGGCCAGAGCTGGCTGGCATCGCCTTCGCGGGTGCGCGCGGCGGTGTTCACCCAGACCATCGGGGCAAGCCGTGCCCAGCCCAAAATCAGCGCCAGCGTCACCCATTCCGTGTTGTCCATGCGCACAGTCAGCAGCATGAGCAGGATGAGCTGGGTGATGAGCAGGATGGTGACCGAGATGGTGGCAACGTGCAGGCCGATGGCGGCAGGCTTTGCCTCTCCTTCTTCCACGCTGGCAAGGGCGGCGGTTTCGCTGGAGTAGGCCGCAAGACCCGCTAGCGGGCGTGCCCGTGTCAGCACGGTCCAGGCGATGAGGCCCAGAAGCGCGGCAAACCAGATGTCGATGATAACGGCAGCGCGAACGACAAAACCGATAGCAGCGCCGAAGGCAAGGCCAACGGCGGGAAACCAAACGGAAGCGCCATCGGACAGCGGGCGAACCTCTTGTGTGGAGGCGGGCATGCGCGTCAGATAGCGGGCCGCTGAAAAGAACTGACCGGCCATAACTCCCTGCGTGATTGGGGGTTGAGCAGTGTGAGCGTTCGTCACACTTCGCCTATGACGGGCAGCGGGTCAAGCCGCGTAAACTGATGGTGTGCAGTCCGTTGCGCATGGTGACGTCAACGCAACGCTTTGTTAACGACCAGCGCTGCCAGCAACGGCTTTCATGCCGGTCTCAGGCCCTGCTTGAGGCCCTGCGTGCGTCATCGGATCAGGTAGCGGCGTCGGCGTTGGGTCCTGCCGGCAGGATGCCAGCAAGACGAGCATCAAGGCCGCCGTTGGAAGCGAACGAGGGACGCGGCGGGGGCGCATACTGTGGGCAAACCTGTCCATGTCGGACCTTGAAAGTAAGGTTTGGGAACCGCGGGGGGCTTGGAACACAACGCGTGGTTCGCCACGGAGGTTTCCCGCCTCAGCGCGTCCTGCAACCGCAGGCGAGCGCCCGTGCAGCCGGGAAACAGGAGGTTGGTCCCGTTCCGGTTTTGCACTGCGGCAATCTACCGGGAAGATGTGGAAAATTATGCTGCACTGCAAAACGAGTCGGCCTATAAGCGGTGCGCAAGGGGAAGGGACAGGATGACCGTCTGATGCTGTATGAATGGTACGAGCTTCAGCGACGCGCAATGGCGCAGGCAAGCGCCTTTGCCAGCGCAGGGTCATCGCTTTGGCAAAACCCGTTCAATCCGCTGGCCTATTCCAATGCGGGCAACATGGTTGCCGCAGCGCTGGATGTGTTTGCCCACACCACGCGGTCCTACGGCAAGCCCAGGTTCGGGCTGCACGAGACGATCATCGACGGCAAGCCGGTGGCTGTGCGCGAGGAGATCGTCAAGCGCCTGCCGTTCGGCCAGCTCAAGCGCTTCCGGCGCGAGACCGACCGGGACGACCCGAAGCTGCTGATCGTTGCGCCCATGTCCGGCCACTTTGCCACGCTGCTGCGCGGCACGGTCGAGCAGATGTTGCCGGACCACGACGTTTACATCACCGACTGGCGCGACGCGAAACTGGTGCCGCAGTCTGACGGCCGCTTCGATCTGGACGATTACATCGACTACCTTGTCTATTTCCTGACCGAGATTGGTGAGCGGGCGCATGTGATTGCCGTGTGCCAGCCCTCGGTGCCCGCGCTGGCGGCAGTCTCGCTCTTGGGAAGCTGCGACCACCCGGCCACGCCGCTGAGCCTGACCATGATGGGCGGGCCGATCGACACCCGCGAGAACCCGACGGCGGTGAACCAGCTCGCCCAGAACCGGCCGCTGTCATGGTTCGAGCAGAACGTGATCGCCACCATCCCCGCCCAGCATCCGGGCGCGGGCAGGCGGGTTTATCCTGGCTTCCTGCAACTGGCCGGGTTCATGTCGATGAACCTTGGCGATCACCTCATGAGCCACTGGGAGATGTTCAATCATCTGGTGGAAGGCGACGGGGAAAGCGCCGAGGCCAAGAAGAAATTTTACGAGGAATACCGCTCCGTCGCCGACATGACGGCGGAGTTCTACCTGCAAACGGTGGAGACGGTGTTCCAGACCCATGCTCTGCCCAAGGGCGAAATGCTCTATCGCGGCAAGCAGGCCATCACCCCCGCCAAAATCACCAGCACCGCGCTGATGGCGGTGGAGGGCGAGCGCGACGATATCTCCGGCATCGGCCAGACCCGCGCCGCGCTGACGCTCGCCAGCGGCCTGCCTGAGGCGATGAAGAACTACATGCTCGTGGAAGGCGTCGGCCACTTCGGCATCTTCAACGGCAGGGCGTGGCGCGAGCGCGTCGCCCCAGCGGTGAAGGACTGGATCGCCCGGAATAGCATTTAGGATTTTTTGCAGAGGGTCTTAACCCTCTGCACTCCCGTTCCTTTTTGGGCCGTGTCTCCAGTGCGTGCTGGAAACACGTTCGTTAAAACGAATAGGGGGTCGCAGGGGGAACAAGTT
>JAEZBH010000278.1 GCA_023427285.1 Pseudomonadota bacterium | reverse complement strand
AAGACGGAGCGCGTCGTGCTCAGCTTTGATGCCTGAGCACGCAGCAGTGCGACCTTATATCCGACTGATGAGGCTCCCCGGTGCGCTTCGTTGCCGTTTTGATTGCTTGTAGTACATCTCTTGCAGTGGTTGTGGATCGAATGGATTGAAACCCGCGATTGCAGACGCCATAAGCACGAATATGTAACGATTTAGAAGAACAGGCTTAGACGATTATGGCTCGTACCCAAGCGCCCGACTACGATGACCGCCGCCAGGCGATTGCGGATCGCGCCGCCGAGCTGTACGCGCGCATGGGCTTTCACCGGGCTTCCATTTCCGATCTGGCCGAGGCGTGCGGCACGTCCAAGTCTGCGCTTTATCACTACTATTCGTCCAAAGAGGCCATCCTCTACGACATCCTGCACGACCACACCCGGCTTCTGCTGGAAACCGCGCAGGGCGTCGCCATGACCGGCGGGGAAGCCTCCGAGCGCCTGCGCCGCCTGGCAGAGAGCTTCATGAAAATCTACGTCAGCTCCACCGCCAAGCATGTGGTGCTGCTGAACGAGATCGCCTCCCTGCCCGAAGAGCAGCGCCGTCAGGTGATCGCCCTTCAGAATGAGGTCGTGGACATCTTCCTGTCGCTGCTGGTGGAAATTCGCCCCGAGCTGCAAGACCGTCCCGATCTGCGCAAGCCGGTCGCCATGATGTTCATGGGCGCGCTCAACTGGACCTACACCTGGTTCCGCCAAAGCGGCTCTGTCACCCCTGACCAGTTTGCCAACATGGTGGTGGACCTGTTCGTGGCCGGCCTTCCCGCCATGCCGCTTCCCGAGGCAGGCAGCCAAACCGCCGCCCGCAGCGCCACCAGCAGCGCCCCTGCCCACAGCACCACCGCCCACAGCAAGGCCTCGGCATAACGCCGGGACAGGAGACCTGACCCATGGACCGTGCCGCCCTTCTGTCCGCGCTCATCCGCCATGAAGCCCCGCTCGATAAGGTGGTGATGCAGCTCGCCGAGCTGCCGCCCGCGCCCGTCTCGCCGGACGCGCCGCCCGCCGCCACCCTCACGCGGCAGGACATCTCCGCCATTCTCGACCGCTATGTGCTGGGCGAACTGACTGCCGCTGACGTTGCCCGCTGGGCCGCACTCGTTGAATGCCGCGAGGATATCCAGTTCGAGCCCCGCCACGAGGAAGTCATCGCCGACGCCCTCTACGACCTCGCCAACCAGGACATCCTCCCCCTCTCCGAAATCCTCGACGACGTGCGCTTCCTGCTCGGCGTGTGACGGGTCTTATTTTCTGGTTTTCTGGATTTTTATTCTTTGCGCGGGGCTCGCCCCTCGCGCTCCCATTCGGTTAAAGCGACTTTCGAACATCGGTCAGCCCGCCAGATAATCCCAGCACCTTGCCGAATGATGGCACTTATTCTATATTGATAGCATCGCAATCAGCTAATCGAAGACGCCATCATGCCTGCCGTCACCATTCGCAACCTCTCCGACGAGGCGCACCGCGCTCTCAAAGTCCGCGCCGCCCATCATGGCCGCAGCACCGAGGCCGAAATGCGCGACATTCTGGAAGCAGCGGTTCGTCCCGCCAAACGCTTGCGGATCGGCTCCGCGCTTTCGGCATTGAGCCGGGAGGCGGGATTGACCAATGCCGATTTCGAGGAGCTGGAATTGGTCCGCGACCGGATGCCTGCGGCGCCGATGAGCTTTAAATGATCGTTCTCGATACCAATATCGTGTCCGAGGCGATGAAGCCGGAGCCGGACGCTGCCGTGCGCGATTGGCTGGACGAGCAGGCTGCCGAGACTCTCTGGCTTTCCAGCGTCACCGTCGCAGAATTGCTGTTCGGCATCGGTGCGCTGCCGGATGGGCAGCGCAAGCAGAAGCTCGCCACGACGCTGGATGGCGTTCTGGCCATGTTCGACGGTCGAATCCTCCCCTTCGATACCGACGCAGCCCGTCATTATGCCGATATAGCCGTTGCGGCCCGCAAAGCTGGCAAGGGCTTTCCAACGCCGGACGGCTATATCGCCGCCATTGCAACCGCGCACGGCTTCGCGGTCGCCACGCGCGATGCCAGCGCTTTCGATGCAGCGGGCGTTCCGGTGATTGATCCATGGAAGACAAGTCACTGAACAGGGGCGTTGCTCTTCGGTCCGGGGTTTCGGTTGCACCGGAACGATGCCTATTGCGCAGTGTTGTCGGGCGGCTCCTCGGCTTATAGGCAAAACTGGCCGTTAAGAGACTGGCGGGTTTCAGCTAACTGACTCGGATTAGCCGCCATTCTTGGTCGGAACAGAGGGGGGACTGTCGCCCTATTCCGGCCGCTCAGCTACAGATATTCAATATCCACAGTAAGCGTGGCCTGTAGGCCGCCTTGCGGGGTTGATGCGCAGCGCGTTGATTACTGTTCCTTTGAGAAGGAACGATGCGCATGGACGAGGTCACAGCAGTTTCGAACACTCTCGCGATCAGTCATACGACTGGTCGTATGACTGATCATATCGAAGTCGTTAATCGTGTCTCTGGTCGTCGTCGCTGGACCCTGGAGCAGAAGTTGGCGATCCTGCATGATGCGTTCGGCCCAAAGGGATCGCTTCGCGCGGCGTGCGAGCGCCACGACTTGAGTGCAGCACAGCTCTACTCCTGGCGGCGCCAGGTCGTCTCCGGCGAACTGACGCATGCGACGCCGGCTCCGACGCCGGCCTTTGCCGCGGTCGAGGTCGCTGCAGCGGATGGACCTGCCGCGTCTGCAGCGGCATGGGACAACCGGATCAACATCGAGTTGCCCTCGGGCGTGCGGCTCTCAATCGATCCCGGCGTTGATCCGCAGGCCCTGGCCCGCGTTCTGTCGGTGCTGCGCCCATGATCCCGCTGCCGCCTTCGACCAGGGTTTACCTGGCCTGCGGCGCGACTGACATGCGCAGGGGCCTGGACGGCCTTGCGGTCCTGGCCCAGCAGGTGCTGGCGGAGAACCCGCACTCCGGCGCGCTGTTCGCCTTCCGAGGCAAGCGCGGCGATCTGATCAAACTGCTCTGGTACGATGGCCAGGGCCTGTGCCTGTTCTCGAAGAGAATGGACAAGGGCCGCTTCGTCTGGCCGATGACGCAAACCGGCAAGGTTCGCTTGAGCCCGGCACAGGTCGCCATGCTTGTCGAGGGGATCGACTGGCGCCGCCCGGAGCGCACAACAACCCCGCTATTGGCAGGATAAGTTGCGGGAATCCTTATCTTTAATAACGACCATGCAGGCCCTGCTGCAGTATAAAGGGGCATGGCGCAAAGATCCCCTCCTGTCTTCGACAAGGATGCTCGGATTGCCGAGCTGGAAGCCGCCGTTGCCGCACGCGATACGCTGATCGAGACGCTGCGCGTCCAGCTTGCCCAGTTGCGCCGGCTGACCTTCGGGCGGTCCTCGGAGAAGCTGTCCCGCCAGATCGAACAGCTGGAACTGGCTCTGGAGGAGTTGGAGGGTGAGGCCGAGGCTGTGCCCGCTCCGGTGAGCACGCCTGTGCAGCGCGAACGCGCCCCTTCGAAGCGGACGCTGCCCGACCACCTGCCCCGCATCGAGCAGCGCATCGAACCAACGACGGACACCTGCGCCTGCCCGGCCTGTGGCGGGGCCTTGCGGCCGTTGGGGTCCGACAGCGACGAGATGCTCGACATCGTCCCGGTGCAGTGGCGGGTCGTGAAGGTGGTGCGTCCAAAGTACAGCTGCCGGGCGTGCGAGAGGATCGTGCAGGCGGACGCGCCCGCCAAGGCGATCGCCCGCGGCAAGGCCACCTTCGCCACGCTGGCCCATGTCGTGGTCTCCAAGTACAGCCATCATCTGCCGCTCTATCGCCAGGCCGAGATGATGGCCGCCCAGGGCCTTCAGGTCGACCGCTCGACCCTGGCTGGCTGGGCCGGACAGGCCGCTGGCCTGCTCGATCCCATCTATCGCCGGATCCGGGAGGAAGGCCTGAAGGCCGCCAAGATCCATGCCGATGACACCCCAGTGCCGATGCTCATGCCCGGCAAAGGTAAGGCAGCAACCGCCCGGCTGTGGGCCTACGTCGTCGACGATCGCGCATCAGGTTCAACCACGCCACGGCTGGTGTGGTACCGCTTCACGACCGATCGCAGCGGCCTTCATCCACAGCGCGAACTGGCAGACTTCTCGGGCCTGCTGCAGGCCGACGGCTATGCAGGATATGGCAAGCTCTATGCTGCGAACCGGATCCTTGAGGTTGCCTGCTGGGCGCACTTCCGGCGCAAGATCTTCGAGAACCACGAAGCCCGTCCGACGCCGTTGACCACAGACCTGCTCGAGCGGATCCAGGCTCTCTATAAAATCGAAGATGACATCCGGGGGCAGCCGCCCGAAGAGCGACGACGACGGCGACAGGAGCACAGCAAACTCCTGATCGATGACCTTCGCATCACTGTCGACGAGGCCCTGCGCCGGCTGTCGGCCAAGTCGGCCATGGCCAAAGCGCTGCTCTATGGTCGCAAACGTTGGGTTGCCCTGACGCGCTTCCTCGAGAATGGCCGCGCGGAGATTGATAACAACGTCGCGGAACGAGCGATGCGAAGCGTGGCCCTTGGCAGAAAAAACTGGCTCT
>JAEZBH010000269.1 GCA_023427285.1 Pseudomonadota bacterium | reverse complement strand
TTCTGTTTTCCCGGGGCACGCGGCTTGGTTGTTTACCTCCGGATGACCGGAACGAACACGGGCGTACCCACGGTTAGGATAATACAGCCCTCTCCGCCGCCGGGATTGACTGCCTTCACCAAATGTGCACCCAACGAAAGCGCGTCTGGAGCGAGGAAGCGGATGTGGGTCTCATCGATGTACTCCACCTGCGCCACCTGCGTGCCATCGATAGAAATTACCGCGCCATTCCATATATTCAAGCCGTTCAGATCGACCCAGGTATCAGTAGGCACGGGATAGGTGGCAGCGCTGGGATTGATGCTTTGCAGAATTGGAGTGGGCAGCGAGGCAACGCTGATTTCGTCGATGAGTGCATAGACTGGCATCTCACCTGCTGCTTGCACAACCTGGATCGACAACGTACCGGTCTGCCCCTGGTATGGGGATATATCCGCCCAGGCATGCGTCCAATCGGTGGTGTTCGCTGGCATGCTGAAAAGCGTGGCAGGCTCGCCGCCGTCCGGCGTAAAGACAATATCTACTGTCGATTGGGTTACCGCGTTCAGCGAGGTGCTCTTGTAGAAGAACGACACGGTAGCTGCATGCATGCCTGCATCGAGCGAGATTGGCTGCGAAATTTCGGTGATTTCGCTCAACTGATCAAAGACGGCGGTACGGTAATAGTACGGCCCCGATCCAGTTTCATCGCTGCCGTGAATTAGGACCGGAGTACCTTCGGCTGTGACCTCGAACAGGCTGCCATTGACAACCTCACGGAAGGAATAGGTCCGCTGGGGCCCAGTGACGGGCAAAACTTGCAGCTTCACATCATTAAACGGATTGAATTTGGGCCGGTTGATAGATAAACCGTAAATGTTTTTCTCTTCATCATATTGAAAACTGGCAAATTCTCCCATGCCTGTCATCTTTTGGGAAAAACTGCCATCTTGAAACTGCGAAGCCGACCAGCCTGATTCACCTATGACGATTAAGTACATGCCCCGCGCCGGGACATATTCTAACGATATCCGGTTATTACTTACGTAATAATCCAATTCGCCGGTTTTGAAGGTAACACCATCCGGTGAAATCTTCATATAGTTGAGCCGGTTATTGGTTGCAGCCAGGTGCGTAGTCCCATCGGGTTCCAGGGCAATGGCGATCTCGGGCGTTGGGTAGTTTTTCACCATAATCGGCGCCTGCCAGGTTCCGTTGGCTGCCTGGCGAATATACTGCACTTTCATGGCCTCAGGGTTATTGTAAATGGCGCGGATCCTGCCTTCTGCGTCGATCGCGTATTCTCCAGTCGTGCCATCTGGTATAGGCACGGTTACGGTGACCCATTCGCTGCCATTCCAGCGGATCACCTGTGTGGGAGTGGTGAGATACGGCTGGCCCGAAAAGTCAAAATTGATTTCGCGGCGCGCATTCATGATTGGCAGCGCGGGCCAGGGTTCGATCACACCATCCAAACCCAGAATGCCATAATGATTATCGTTGAACAGAATATGCAGCCGGTCCTGGTTGTCATACGCTACGGCCTGGGGAAGCACCGCTGCATCGGGGAGCGGAATAGGGGTATTCAGGCTAAACATATCCCCTGTAGTTTTGCCAAGTTGGGCGGCATTCGATCCAAATCGCCCCCACCATACCTGATGGATATACATGCCGCTGGTTTGCCAACGTTCCAGTGAAGTTGGCGCTTCAAAATCTCGGTTCTCAATTTGTTCATCAAGCCCGGTCAGTACTGCCGTGTTTACCTGATCTTTCATCATGTCCCATTTCTGGATTGGGGGAGATGCGTAGCCAGGTTTGTTGAAAGACGCCTTATATTCAACTGCCAGCGGCATATAGTAAAGCGCTTTGCCATCGAGCCCGGTAACCGGGTTGTTCAACGGCTGTGGTGTGACTGCTCCAGTTATGTCACGCATCGGCTGCTCTCTGGCATCCAGAACAATTACCTGTGCCTTCGATTGGTAAATATTCGTCCAGGCATCATATGGGGGTAACGGCTCTACATTTCCGGCGTGATCAAATGCTTGAATACGGAAGTATACTTTGCCGGTCACGTACTCCATGAAATCGAATGTACCCTGCTTTGGACTTTCTGGTGTTGGTTGTGCCACAGTGACAGATTTCCATGCAGGGTCGGCTTCTGTCTTGTAGGAAATTTCGTACCGCTTTACGCCTGAGTAATCATCAGAAATTGACCAGTTGAGTTTCACATTTTGGGCGAGAGAGTACTCGGGAAGCGGCGCAAGCGTTGAAATGGGTGGAACATTCTCATAACTCACAAGGTGCGGTGTAAAACCATATTGATCTTCCAAAGTTATTTCCAAGGGTGTGGAAAGATCCCCGAAGATGTTTTTGTATATACCCGATTTTAAGATATACCACTCTTCTTCATATTCAACATACTCTGTCGCGCTAAAAACAATCCCACGTTCGTCTGGGAGCCAACCCCCCACTGCATAATCCGTGGTGGAATTGCTTACCACCGCTGGGTAATACGCATGGAGATCGCTGCCATCGGAATTTACGATGGCTAACCGGTACCAGCCATAGCTATAAGGGTCGGGAGAGTAGCGCAGCAGCAGCCGGGTACCGCTTGGCGACCAGCGTGGTTGACCGATGAACGGCTTATTGGATACGATGGCCTTTACACCTGTCCCATCGGGGTTCATCGTGTAGATTGTCCCCAAATCGGTTCCAGAGGTCCGTCGCACCCATGCAATCTGCTTTCCATCCGGTGACCAGTCCGGTTCCACATCAACTTCAGGCGACCGCGTAAGGCGCACCTGGTTTGTTCCATCGCTGTTCATTACGTAGATTTCCGGGTTTCCATCACGCGTTGAGACAAAAACAATTTTCGTCCCATCTGGCGAGAACGATGGCATGCGATCCTGCGCGAATGTTGTGGTGATACGCTGCAGGTTTTTCCCGTTGATCGACATGGTGTAGATGTTTGTGATCGTTTGTGTGTTCGTAGAATGCCGGTCGGTGACAAAAG